>URZN01000081.1 GCA_900552345.1 uncultured Collinsella sp.
GATGAACAGCCGGATGGTCCCTAGAAATCGATATCTCGAAAAATTGATTACCTTTCGTGACGCGGATGTCATTAAGGTCGTGACGGGCATGCGTCGCTGCGGCAAGTCGACGCTTCTGGACATGATGCGCAATCATTTGGAGGATGGCGGCGTGCCATCCGAATGCCTATTAACCTTTAAAATGGAATCTTTCGAGCTGGAGGGTGTGCGCGATTGGCGAGAGCTCTATCGCTACGTTGGCGGCCTAATGCCTGCGGGCAAAAGGTGCTATCTCTTCTTCGACGAGCTCCAGGAGGTTGCCGGATGGGAGAAGGCGATTAACGCACTTCGTGTCGACCGGGATTGCGATATATACGTTACGGGTTCGAATGCTTTTCTCCTCTCGTCTGAGATTGCGACCTTAATCTCGGGCAGATATGTCGAGATTCGGATGCATCCGCTCACTTTTTCGGAATATGTCGACTTTCTTGGTCCGACTGACGTCACGAATAGGCTCGCTGTTTTTGGTCGGGAGGACATTGTTGCGCTCGACGATCTTCTCGACCGTTATCTTGTGTTTGGAGGCCTGCCGTTTCTCGCTGCTTCAAAACTGCCGGAGCAGGAAATGAAGGACTATATCTGGAGCACGTACCAAACAATCGTCGGGCGCGACATTTTGGCTCGCGAGGCGCGTCGGGGTAGACGGTCGGTGACGAGCAGGAGTGTGCTCGACCGCGTCACTTCCTACTTGGCTGATAACATTTCAAACCCGACATCAATTAATAAGATCGTTGGAACGCTGGCAGAGAACGGGGCGAAATCCTCGCACGGCGTCGTGGACACTTGTGTGTCTGCCCTTGAGGAGACCTATATCTTCTCGCACGCGCGCCGATTTGATATTAAGGGTCGGGACATTTTGAAGACCGGTGGCAAGTTCTACATTGAGGATCTGGGGCTTCGAGCTTTCTTGGATGGGTATCGCGGCAGCGACAGCGGGCGTGTTCTCGAAAATGCCGTTTACAATCGCCTTGTCTATGACGGATACCAAGTCTTCACAGGTCATCTTCGAGATGCCGAAATCGACTTCGTTGCAATCGGTGACGGCTCGGATCGTAAGTTTATTCAGGTCACAGAGTCGATTGACGAGGAGGCGACGCGCAAGCGCGAACTGCGTCCATTTGAGCTCAGGTCGCTCGAGAAGATTACGGGCGGTTACGAGAAGATCATCGTCGTTCGTCAGGGGAGCCATCCGACCGACATCGACGGCATCAAAATCGTTTCTGCAGTCGATTTCTTAATGGGTAGGCTTGGGGCTTAGGGCGTTTGGAGCGCGTCTTTTTCTATGCCTAGCGACATTGCCACAGCTCGTGATGTCGCCGGCTTCTTCCTTTCCGTCGGGCGGCACCAACTCAGCTGATCCGTTGGGGATGGAGGAAAGCGGATCATTTTCGGCGCGCCGCAGGTGATGCGAATCCTGCGGCGCGCTGTTTTTTGCGCGAGGGCTTTCAGCTGTGTCCGCACGACATGTGACACTTACTCTGCCGCTCTGCTCTGCCGCGGCGGCGCGAATTCAAGCAACGACCCTCTAAGGAGTTCGATATCGATGAGTGACAACACCAAGCACCTTGCAAAGAAGTGCGTCAAGGACGCGGGGCCGTGCCTCGCGCTGTGCGTAGCCGGCGCAGCGGTCGCGCTGCTGGCTGTTCTGGGGCCGTTCGACGTGCTCCGAAGTGTCAGCTCTCTGCACGTTTGCATGGCCCTTGCCGGCGCCATGATAACCGGCGGCGTGCTCGATCTGATTTTTTGGGTGCTTGACCCGTTTGGATGGAAAAATGAAGGGTAAGCCCTAAGGGATGGATGCCCCGCAGCAACAGGAGGTCCCCGTGATCTGGTTTACCAGCGACGCTCACTTTGGGCACGAGAACATGCTACGGCTTAGCGATAGGCCTTGGTCGACTGTAGCGCAGATGAACGACGCCATGGTCGCCAACATTAACAGCAAGGTCGCTGCGGATGACGAGCTCTACATCTTGGGCGATTTCAGCTTTAAGATGACCGCCCAGGATGCCTACGAGCTGCGCAAAAGCATTACATGCAAGCGCGTTCATCTGCTGCCCGGCAATCACGACAAAGACTGGACGCAGTCTGCGGTAGCGGATGCTTTTATCGTTGAGCCGCCCATTTGCGTGCTCAAGATCGACCGCCAAAAAATCGTGCTGAGCCACTATCCCATGGTCGATTGGCGGGGCATGTCGCACGGCAGCTGGCATCTGCACGGGCATATCCACAGCTGCGGCGACGCGTACAACAAGTTCAACCTCAGACAGGGGTTGCTGCGCTATGACGTGGGCATGGACGCTAACAGCTACGCCCCGGTAAGTCTGGATGAGCTCAGGTCGTGGTTTGCGCAGGTAGACGAGCCGATGCGGTGCGTTAAATGGCCGTGGTGGGTCAACGCCACGGGTGACGAGCAGATCGAGCACGATCTCGAAGCCTATAAGAGGGAAGTGGTAATCCGATGACGGTCTATGTGACGGGCGATATTCACGGCGGCCTCGACATGCAAAAGCTGCGCGACTGGGAGCTTGGGGATAGTCTGACGAGTGACGACTATCTAATCGTCGCCGGTGACTTTGGCTTTCCGTGGGATTTCTCTGCCGAGGAATGCGTCGATATCGCCTGGCTGGAGTCGCGCCCCTATACCGTGCTGTTTGTCGACGGCAACCACGAGCGTTTCGATCACTGGGCGGAGCGACCCATGGAGTTGTGGCACGGTGGGCTGACGCAGCGCCTGTCGGATACCTCTCCCATACGGCGCCTGACGCGCGGCGAGGTTTTTGAGCTCGACGGCTCAACGATCTTTACCATGGGCGGTGCCACGAGCGTGGACAAAGAATACCGCATTCCCTATTCCAGCTGGTGGCCGCAGGAGCTGCCGGACGAGCGCAACTTTGAGGAGGCGCGGGCAAAGCTCGACAGCGTGGGCTGGAAGGTCGACTACGTGATCACCCACACCTGCTCCACGCGCATGCTTTCGCCCACGCTCTATCCGGTACCCGGCTGGAATTACCCCGCCGTTGATCGGCTTACAGCATTTTTCGATGAGCTGGAAGACCACTTGGATTACAAACGCTGGTACTACGGGCATTTCCATCGGGATGCCAACCCGGCCGAACGCCACACCGTGCTCTACGACTGCATCGTTCGCCTGGGTGACGAACTCCAGCCCTGGGATGTTGCGTAGGGGCGGACTGAGCGGCTACTCGGCCGTTACAGTGATGTTCTCCCGGTGCGCGCGGATGACATCCCAGCCAAAGTGCTCGACCAACTGCTCGGCAGAGCGCGGCGTGGTGTCCGGCGCGATGCCTGTTTGCCCGGCGAGCCAGCCCAGCAGTGCCTCGGGCGTGCCAAAGCGGGCGCGTAGTTCGCCCAGGTCCAGATCGCGGTCGCGCTTGGAAAGGCGGCGGCCGTCCGGCGACATGAGCAGCGGAATGTGCGCGTAGTGCGGCGTGGGAAGTCCCAGCAGATGCTGCAGGTAGATTTGGCGGGGCGTGGAGCCCAGCAGGTCGCACCCGCGCACGACCTCGGTGACGCCCATGGCGGCGTCGTCGATCACCACGGCTAGCTGATAGGCAAACACGCCGTCGCTGCGGCGCACCAAAAAGTCGCCGCATTCGGTGGCGAGCGCTTCGCATTGGGCGCCGTACGTGCGGTCCACGAATTCGATCACGTCGTCCGCGAGGTCATCGACGGCGGGCACGCGCAAACGCGTGGCCGGAGCGCGCAGGATGCTGCGGCGGGCAACCTCCTCGGCAGAAAGGCCTCGGCAGGCGCCGCGATAGATGGGCGTGCCGTCGCTGGCATGCGGCGCGCTCGCGGCGTGGAGCTCGGCACGCGTGCAAAAGCAGGGGTAGGTGAGGCCGGCGTCTTGCAGCTGGCGCAGGGCGCTCTCGTACAGGTCTAGGCGATCGTGCTGGTAGTAGGGGCCTTCGTCCCACTCAAGCCCCAGCCAGGTCAGGTCGTCAATCAGTTGAGCGGCAAGCTCTGGGCGCTTGCAGCGATCGTCCAGGTCTTCGATGCGCAATACAATGCTGCCGCCCTGGCTGCGGGCCGAAAGCCACGCGCACAGGCAGCTGAACACGTTGCCCAGGTGCATGCGGCCCGAGGGCGACGGGGCAAAACGGCCCACGACGGGCGCGGGGGCAGAGGCGGGCGGCATCGCTGGCGCGTCCGCGGCGTGTGTTGCTATGTTGCGTGTGTTGATATCCATGCGGACGAGTATAGCGCGGGGCGCGGTGGGGGAGACGCTGCCGTGGTCTGCAAGTTGCCGAGGCCGCGCGTTGCGCGTGCCGGACCACCGGTTCGACAGCTCGATCGCCGCCCGCCAGCTCAACCCCTCAAACGACAGAAACCCCGGCAGCTCTTCGCAACTGCCGGGGTTTCCGCGGAAAAGGGGGACATGATCCTCGAGCGAACGGCAAAGGGGCAAACCGTTTTCGCTCAACTGTTTTATGCCCCTTGCCCGCGGGCTCAATCAGAGCGCGTCGCGGCAACACAAAGCCGCTACACCTGTGACGGAGCTGTGAAGTGGTATCTATCGTTGGCGCATGCCATGCCAAAGAGTGTCCCTAACGACTAGTCATTTAAGAACGTCCCCAATGACTAGCTGCTGGCGGCGGGCGTGACTTTCATCCCGTTTGGCGCTCCGGTCGCCTAGATATTCGTTATGTGCGCCCGTAAACGTGGGACAATGACGCTGTTGGTATCACAGACAAAGGATGTGCCTATGAACGCCCCCGTTGCCAAGACCTGTCGGCAGCGCCGCCTATTCGCGCGATTCGCTTCCGTCTGCGCACTCGTCACGCTTGCGTTGTTGCTGCTGCCTGCCGCCGCACACGCCGACGGCTACTCCATGAGCCAAACCTACATCGGCGCCACGGTTGAGGCCGATGGGTCGTTGACCGTTGTCGAGGGGCGCCAGTTTGATTTCGACGACGACATCAACGGCGTATATTGGGATATCAATACGGGCACCAACCAGCAGGGAGGCGCGGCGAGCGTCAATGTGCTGAGCGTCGAGGAAGACGACACCGCGTTTAACAGGGTCGATAGCGCGAACAAGGGCGACTCTGGCGTCTATACGGTTGAGCAGTCCGACGGCGGCGTAAAGATCAAGGTTTTCAGCCCCCACGAGAGCGGCGACAGCGCGATCTATTACGTGAGCTACACCATGACCGGTGCGGTCATGAACTGGGCCGATACCGCCGAGCTCTACTGGAAGTTCGTGGGTGACGGCTGGTCCGCGGATTCCGATGACGTCGAGATGGAAGTGTACTTCGCAAATGCTGCTGCCGGGACGGCGGCCGTCAAGGGCGATAACTTCCGCGCATGGGGCCACGGTCCGCTGACGGGCGACGTGTCGCTCGATGAGGATGAGCCCATGGTCACCTATACCATTCCGTGCGTGCATCAGGGCGAATTCGCCGAGGCGCGCATCGCCTTCCCCAGCGACTGGGTGCCATGGCTTTCCGCTTCGAGCGAGGAGCGCATGCCGACAATCCTGAGCGAGGAGAAGGCGTGGGCCGACGAGGCCAACGCCCGCCGCGCCCGCGCGCGCATGATTGCCAATGCACTTGCCGCGCTAAGTGTTGTCGCGGCGGTGGCCTTTACCGGCACAATCGTTGCGCTCAAGCTGCGCCGCCGCAAGCCCAAGCCGCTTTTCCAGGACGAATATTTCCGCGATGTGCCCTCGGCCGACCATCCCGCCGTGCTTTCGGCCCTCATGAGCTGGAACGAGGTGCCCGATCAGGCATATATCGCAACGCTCATGAAGCTCACTGACGACCGTGTGATCAAGCTGGAGCAGGCGACAGTGACCAAGGCCAAGAAGGGCCTGTTGGGGCGTGAAAAAGAAGAGCAGACGTATCGCGTGACGGTGAGTGATGCGGGCTGGAAGTCGGCCAAGGGCATTGACCGCATGGTGCTCAAGGTCTTCTTTGCCGGTGCTAAGCCCGACGAGAACGGCGATCGCTCGCGCACGTTCGACGAGCTGCAGCACTACGTCAAGCAGCACGCTACGCCCGTGGGCGA
>URZN01000082.1 GCA_900552345.1 uncultured Collinsella sp.
GCCCTGGAACACGGGTTTTTCGATGCCGAGCAGATCGCAGAGAGGAGTCTTGAGCATCTCTACTTCTCCAATGCCGCCTCGACTGTATCGGCGAACTCGCCGACCGTCTTGGGGTTCTCCTCGGTATCGAGCTCAATGCCAAACTCGTCCTCGACGGCGACGAGGATCTCGACGGTGCCCAGACTGTCGAGGCCAATCTCCTCGAGCGTGGACTCGGGCTTCATCTCGACGTCGTCAAGGCCAGCGGTCTCGCGGATAATGTCGCAAACGCGCTCGAAGGTCTTCTGGTCTGCCATGGTAGTTCTCCTTTGTTTGTGCCCTAGGGGCGTTTTTATTTCCTATGTGCGACTACTTCCAACGAAGCAGATAGCCACCTATATCCAGGCCGGCGCCAAATCCAACGAGGGCGATGGTGTCGTCCTCATTCAGTGCGTCGGTACGTGCCAGCCGGTCAAGCGCAAAGGGAATGCAGGCGCTCGAAATGTTGCCGGTCTCGCGTAGCGTTCGAACCACGCGCTCGTCCGGCACGCCCAGGCGCTTGACCGCCTGACTCAGGATTCGTTCGTTAGCCTGATGGAATACAAAATGATCGATGTCTTCGACCGAAATGCCCGCATCGCTTGCAAGCTTATGGACCGTGTCGCAGATGGCGTTGACGCCGAACTTGAACACGCGGCGACCATTCATGGACAGCACGCTCGCGCTATCTGCGGAGTCCTTAAACGGCGAGGTGCCGACCAGACCGGGGACGCGCAGTGTTTCGACGTCAGGCGACGTCGAAAGCTCAACAGCAAGGGGATTCTCTCCCCCAGCCTCTATGACCGCAGCACCCGCGCCATCGCCAAAGAGCACGCACGTGGCACGGTCGGTCCAATCGAGCGCGCGCGTCATCTGCTCGGCGGCAACGACCAGCACGTGCTTGGCTCGACCGCGGGCGATATGGCCCTCGGCGACATCGAGCGCAAATACGAAGCCTGCACAAGCCGCCGAAACGTCGAAGGCTGGACATGTGGCACCCAGGCGCTCAGCAACGGCGCACGCTTCGGCAGGAACGAGATGATCGCCCGTCGTCGTCGAGCAGACGATAAGATCCAGCTGGCTCGCATCGATTCCGGACGTCTGGAGCGCTTGCTCGCTCGCTGCCACGGCAAGGTCGTCGAGTGACTCGGCGGTGCACACATGGCGGCTCTTGATACCGGTGCGGGTAAAAATCCACTCATCCGAGGTATCGAGGAACTCGGACAGCTCGTCGTTGGAAACGCTGCGCTCGGGAAGAGCCGAGCCCGTTCCCAGTATCGTGAAGCCCATCACTAACCTCCTTTGAGTTGTTGACGTGTTTACATCGACCAAGAGAGGATAGCGCATTTCAGTCGTTGTTGACGTGTTAACATTAAATTGTCCAAATGCGACAAAGGCTTCACATTGTGTCTGTCTCTCGACACCATTGCGTTATTCACTTATTCATTAAGGAGGTAGCAGCCGCTATGGATGCCCAATTAACGATAGTCGACGTAACCGGATCGACCAACGATGACCTGCTCGAAGCAGGAAAACAAGGAGCGCCGCACGGCACAGGACTTGCCGCCCGGGCTCAGACAGCAGGACGCGGCCGGCGCGGCCACAAGTGGGATTCAACCGCCGGCAACCTATTGCTTTCGATTGTCCTGCGTCCATGCGTTAATCCTTCAAAGTACTCTGGTCTTGCCGCCGTCAGCGGCCTAGCGGTGCTCGAGGCGCTCGAAAAGCAGGGTCTTGCAAACGAGATTGGCCTCAAATGGCCCAACGACCTGGTCGCGCGAGGACGCAAGCTCGGCGGCATTCTGGTCGAGGCGGCACGCGATAACGAAGGCAAACCTTTCGCCGTCTGCGGCATTGGCGTCAATGTGAACTATGTGCCTTCGGAGGTTCCCGATGGCGGCCTGCCGGCAATCGGTCTCTCGGACCTCAACGAGAATGTTCCCGCCGTCGATGTGCTACTCAAGGAGGTCTATCACGCGGTCGTGAACGCTGTAGACACATGGGCAGAGCGTCTCAACGCCATGGAAGAAGACGCCGGACCGCTCGCGCCCGTCCACGGCGAATATATCGGTCATCTCAATTGGATTGGGGATCACGTTATCGCCCGTTCCCCCGCTGGGGACGAGCTGGCGCGTGGAATCTTTCAAACGGTCGATGACTTTGGTCGCGCGTGTATCGAAACGGAAGGCGGCTTGCGATCCTTCCATTTTGAGGAGGCATCGCTGCGTCCCTTGAGCGAATAGGGCGCTGCAGCCACCTACTCGGCAGCAATGCCCGGCAGTCCAAACCATTATTCAAAACAAAAGAGCCCCGCTACCATAATGGCAGCGGGGCTCTGTAAGCTATGAGCAATATCGCCTAGAGCTTGATGTCGATGTCGACGCCAGCGGGGAGGTCGAGACGCATGAGCGAATCAACGGTGCCCGAGGTGGGGTCGAGGATGTCGATGAGGCGCTTGTGGGTGCGCATCTCGAACTGCTCACGGGAGTCCTTGTTCACATGCGGCGAGCGGATAACCGTGTACAGGTTGCGCTCGGTGGGCAGGGGGACAGGACCGGAAACGCGAGCGCCGGTCTTCTGAGCGGTCTCGACGATGAGCTTCGCGGACTGATCGACGACCTCGTGATCATAGCCCTTGAGGCGAATGCGGATCTTCTGGGTAGCCAACTTAAACCTCCAAAGAGTGCGAGAGATGTTCTCGCGGATTACGTAACAGGGAGCTCGAACTTAGGCGTTCTTGCTCATGACCTCGTCCACGATGGACTTGGGCGCGGGCTCATAAGAGTCGAACTGCATCGTGTAGGATGCACGGCCCTGGGTCTGGGAGCGAAGGTCGGTAGCGTAACCGAACATCTCGCCCAGCGGCACCTTGGCACGGATGAGCTTGCTGTTCTTGCGATCCTCCATGCCCTCGATCTTGCCGCGACGACCGGAGAGGTTGCCCATAACGTCGCCCATGTACTGCTCGGGGGTCTCGACCTCGACAGCCATGATCGGCTCGAGCAGCTGCGGGTCGGACTTCTTGAGGGCGTCCTTGATAGCCATGGAACCGGCGATCTTGAAGGCGGCCTCGGAGGAGTCGACCTCGTGGTAAGAACCGTCGAACAGGGTGACCTTGACGTCGAGGACCGGGAAGCCGGCGATAACACCGGTGTTCAGGGCCTCCTGGATGCCCTTGTCGATGGACGGGATGTACTCCTTGGGCACGACGCCGCCGACGATAGCGTTGACGAACTCGTAGCCGAAGCCCTCCTCCATCTTCTCGAGCTTGATGACGGCGTGGCCGTACTGACCGCGACCACCGGACTGACGGACGAACTTGCCCTCAGCCTTCTCGACGTCGTGACCAGCCGTCTCGCGGTAGGCAACCTGGGGCTTACCAACGTTAGCGTCAACCTTGAACTCACGGAGCAGACGGTCGACGATGATCTCGAGGTGCAGCTCGCCCATGCCGGCGATGATGGTCTGGCCGGTCTCCTCGTCGGTGTGGACCTGGAAGGTCGGGTCCTCCTCGGCGAGCTTCTGCAGACCCACGGCGAGCTTGTCCTGCTCGGCCTTGGTCTTGGGCTCGACGGCGATGTCGATAACGGGATCGGGGAAGTCCATGGACTCGAGGATGATGGGATGGTCCTCATCACACAGGGACTCGCCGGTCGTCGTATTCTTGAGGCCGACAGCCGCGACGATGTCGCCCGTGGAGCAGTAATCGACATCATGCTGCTCGTTGGAATGCATCTCGAGGATACGGCCGATGCGCTCCTTCTTGCCGTTGTTGGCATTGATGACATAGGAGCCGGAATCCAGACGGCCCGAATAGACGCGCAGGTAGGTGAGCTTGCCGACATAGGGGTCGGTCATGATCTTGAACGCCAGAGACGAGAACGGCTCCTTGTTGGAAGGCTTGCGCTCCTCCTCCTGGTCCGTGTCGGGATTGATGCCGACGACAGGCGGCACGTCGAGCGGGCTGGGCAGGTAGTCGACGACTGCGTCGAGCAGCTCCTGGACGCCCTTGTTCTTGTAGGCGGAGCCCACGAAGACGAGGTTGAGCTCGTTGGCCAGAACGCCCTTGCGCAGAGCAGCCTTGAGCTCCTCGACGGTGAAGTCCTCCTCCATGAGGATCTTCTCCATGAGCTCGTCGTCAAAGCTGGCAGCAGCGTCGAGGAGCTCCTCGCGCTTGGTGGCAGCGATGTCGGCGAACTCAGCCGGGATCTCGTCCATCGGCTCGGGGTAGGTCATGCCCTTGTCGTCGGCCTTGAAGTCCCATGCAGTCATGGTGACCAGGTCGATGACGCCCCAGAAGTTGTCCTCGGCGCCCATCGGGACCTGAGCGGCCACGGCGTTAGCGTCGAGACGATCCTTCATGGTCTCGATAGCGTTGAAGAAGTCAGCGCCCACGCGGTCATACTTGTTGATGAAGGCGATACGGGGGACGTTGAAGGTAGAAGCCTGACGCCAAACGGTCTCAGACTGGGGCTGAACGCCGGCAACGGCGTCGAAGACGGCGACAGCGCCATCGAGGACGCGCAGGCAGCGCTCGACCTCGGCGGTGAAGTCAACGTGGCCCGGGGTGTCGATGATCTGGATGCGGTAGTCCTTACCGTCCTTGTTCCAGAAGCACGTGGTAGCAGCGGAGGTAATGGTTACGCCGCGCTCCTGCTCCTGAACCATCCAGTCCATGGTGGCAGCACCCTCATGGACCTCACCGATCTTGTGGGTCTTACCGGTGTAGTAAAGAATACGCTCGGTCGTGGTGGTCTTACCGGCATCGATGTGGGCCATGATGCCGATGTTACGGGTATCGGAAAGCTTGTACTTAGGCTTAGCCATGTTAGTTCCTTACCTTAACTTACCAACGATAGTGAGAGAACGCGCGGTTGGCCTCGGCCATCTTGAAGACGTCCTCACGCTTCTTGACGGAAGCGCCCAGGCCGTTGGAAGCGTCGAGGATCTCGTTGGCGAGACGCTCGGCCATGGTCTTCTCCTTGCGAGCGCGGGAGAAGTTGACGATCCAGCGGATACCCAGAGCGGTGGAACGACGGGAGTTGACCTCCATCGGGACCTGATAGGTAGCGCCACCGACACGCTTGGGCTTAACCTCGAGCGTGGGCTTGACGTTGTCCATAGCCTTCTTGAAGGTAGCGAGAGCGTCGCCACCCTCGGACTTCTCGGCAACGATCTCGAAAGCGGTGTAAACGATGCGCTCAGCGGTGGCCTTCTTGCCGTCAAGAAGGACCTTGTTGATGAGCTGAGTCACCAGGCGGTTGTTGTAAACGGCGTCAGGCTGAACCTCACGACGATTAGCTGCTGCACGACGCGGCATGTGAAATCTCCTTAAGTGTCTACCGTGCGGCGCTTAGGCGGCACACGGCGAAAGTATCAAAACGTTATCTGGCTTATTTGGCCTTGGGGCGCTTAGCACCGTACTTGGAACGGGCCTGCATACGGTTCTGGACCGGAGCAGCGTCGTAGGCGCCACGGATGACGTGATAACGGACACCAGGGAGGTCACGGACACGACCGCCGCGGACGAGCACGATGGAGTGCTCCTGCAGGTTGTGGCCCTCACCCGGGATGTAAGCAGTAACTTCGATGCCGTTGACAAGGCGAACACGGGCAACCTTACGAAGAGCCGAGTTCGGCTTCTTGGGGCTCGTGGTGAAGACGCGGGTGCACACGCCGCGCTTCTGGGAGTTGTGCTGCAGAGCAGCGTTCTTGGACTTCTTGGGCACGGAACGACGGCCCTGGCGAACCAGCTGGTTAATAGTAGGCAAAGCGTACTCCTTCTCGAATGATTCCAGCTTTCTGTAAAGTGCAACGGCTTGAATCGAGGGGTCAGCATCCCCCTACGAAACACGCAGTTCGATAGGATACGTGGCGTTAGCTGTGCCGTCAACAGACCACGCCGCCGGGCGTATCCCAAAATTGGCACATTTCCGCAAAGCCTACACAAAAGGAATCCCCTTCTGCGCGCATGGGCGGATTCCCGGTCCGGGCGGCCCGCTGTTTAAGTTTGCTGCTCTACAGTCCTGGCTCGCACGGAGGCCACATTA
>URZN01000083.1 GCA_900552345.1 uncultured Collinsella sp.
GTGTGGTAATGTCGCTCGACTCCTGCAGCGAACGGTAGACAAAGTCCATGAGGGGCTCGGCCGCGTCAATGCGCGCCTGAAGCTCCTGACCGCCATGCGCCGTGATGAACTCCATGGGGTCGTTACCGTCGGGCAGCACCACGCAGCGCAGGTCCATCGAATCCTGCTCGATAAACTGAATCGCGCGGCGAGCAGCCTTTTGACCGGCGGCGTCGCCGTCAAACATATAGACAATGCGCTTGGCAAAGCGGGTAAGCGTCTTTACGTGATGCTCCGTGAGCGCCGTGCCCAGCGTGGCGACGACGTTTTTGATCCCTGCCTCCCAGCAGGCGATGCAGTCGGTATAGCCCTCCACCACGATGGCGGTATCCTGCGCGACGATAAACTCCTTGGCCCAGTTAAAGCCGTAGAGGTTTCGCTTTTTATGAAACACGCTCGTCTCGGCGGTGTTGAGGTACTTAGGCTGACCATCGCCCATGATGCGCCCGCCAAAGGCGATGTTATGACCTTGCTCGTCAAAAATGGGAAACATCACACGGTCGTAAAAACGGTCGGCGAGCTGTCCGCGCCCACGGCTCACGGCCACGTTGGCGTCAATCATCTCCTGCGGGGTAAAGCCCGCTTGAGACAGATGAGAAACCAACGCGTTGCGACCCGGCGCAAAACCCAGGCAGTAGCGTCGACAGACATCGCCACCCATACCGCGGCTGGCAAAGTACTCGCGCGGACGGCTGTCCTTACCGCGCATAAGCATGGTGTGGTAGAACTGAGCCGTCTCGTCGCACAGGTCATAGATGCGAGCGCGCTTGGTGCCGCGATCGCGCTGCGCACCGGTATCGTGCAGTTCAATGCCCGCACGATCAGCCAAATAGCGGATCGAATCGGGAAAACTCAGGTTCTCGCGCTTCATGATATAGGTAAAGACGTCGCCGCCCTCGCCGCAGCCAAAGCAGTGCCACACCTGCGTAGCAGGGATAATGTGAAACGATGGGGTCTTTTCGCCATGAAACGGGCAGCAGCCCCAAAACTCATGGCCGCGGGGCTTGAGCTCAACCGTTTCCTGCACGATGGCAACCAAGTCTGACGCCGCGCGTACCTGATCTTTTTCCTCATCGCTAATCACGGATACTCACCCCCTGCTCACCCAAGTTATGACGGATATCGTCGATATTACCCTCGACGGTCGCGATAAGCTCGTCCAGGGAATCGAACACGCGAGACGGACGCAGCCAGCGCGTAAACGCCAGCGACACGGAAGCGCCATACAGGTCGCCCGCATAGCCGATCAAGTTGGCCTCGAGATGCGCCGAGGCGGCATCATCGGCATAGGTCGGCGGCAGGCCGACGTTAACGGCAGCAGGCCATACGGTATCGTCGACCAGCACCAGACCCTCATAGACGCCATCGGCAGGCACTTGGATGCCGTCGGGAACCTGGATGTTTGCTGTGGGAAAGCCCATGTCGGAGCCCTCGTGACGGCCAGCCGCCACAACGCCGCGCAGCATATAGGGACGGCCGAGAAGCTCGGCAGCCAGCTCCACATGACCCTGGCCCAGCTCATGGCGGATGCGCGTGGCGCAGATGGTCTGCCCGTTAACGCAGAGCAGGTCGTGACCGTAAACGTCAACCCCACGTTCAGTGCCCCAGGCGCGCATCTCGGCAACGCCCGAAGCGCCGCCGCGGCCGAGCCTAAAATCGCTACCTACACGAATGGAGCGAATGTCGACAACGCGCGACAACAGCGCCAGAAACCCGACATGGTCGAGTGCCGCCACGGCGGACGTAAAGGGAACGGCCACCACCGCATCGACCCCGGTTTGAGCCAGGGCATGCAGGCGGTCGGCCGTCGTCATCAATTTTTGGGCGGGCGACGGACTCACCACGACGTCCGGATCAGGATCGAAGGTGACCACGACCGCTTTGCTGCCGTGATCATGTGCATCGCGAATAACCGCTTCGATCAGCTCTTGGTGCCCACGATGCACGCCATCAAACACGCCAATGGCGATCGACGCGGCACCCAAGAACTCGCACCCATCAAATGCATCGGCAGAAACGATACGGGCCTCATCCAACTCACCCGCGAAAAAGATACGCGCGAGCTCGCGGGGCGCCAGCATCATCGAACACCGCCGATCGCCTGCGGAAAGACGTGCTCCATAACAAAGCGGCCGCCCTCGATACGAGCAAGCGCCTTCAATCCCCCATCGAGCACAAGCGCGAACGGCGCCTTCGCCGTATCGAAGTCCGCAAGCGCGCGTTCAACGGGAACGCGGCGGCCACAAAGCAGGTCGTCTGCAAGATTACCCGGCAAATCGACACGCGTGGCACCTAGGGCGGCGATGGGATCCAGAGCGAAACCGGCAGCGGTCTCGGCAGAGAGCTCCTCTACCGCATGACAGGCGCCAATGGAAACCACGCCGGAGGCCGTACGGCGCAGCGCGGAAATATGTGCAGCGCTATCGCAGGCACGACCCAGATCGCGAGCGAGCGCGCGAATGTAGGTGCCTTTGCTTACCGAAAACGCCACGGTCCAGACGCACGTATCGCCCTCGCCGCCCACGGCGATCAGGTCGGCGGCATAGACCTCGACGGGGCGCGGGGGCAACTCAACCGCATTGCCCTCGCGAGCACTCTTATAGGCGCGAACGCCATTGACCGAGATGGCCGAAAAAGCTGGCGGCACCTGCAACTGCGGGCCAAGCATAGCGGCCAGCTGCTCACGAGCGTAAGCGAGATCGTGCAGCTCGGGGGCAACGGGTACCGTGCGGACGGCCTCGCCCTCCGCGTCATCGGTATTGGTCTCGACGCCAAACGAAATGTCGGCGACATAGCTTTTGGTATCGAGGGTTAGCATGCCCAGCAGACGGGTCGCCTGGCCGACGCCCACCACCATGACACCCGAGGCCATGGGGTCGAGCGTACCGGCATGGCCGACGCGTCGCTCATGGAGGGCGCGTCGGCACTGCGATACCACGTCGTGGGACGTACAGCCCACCGGCTTATCGACGGCGAGCAGCATATTCAATTGAGAAGGCGTACGACGAGCCATGTACCATCCAAAATGTTAGAGCTCGACGGTCACCGAAGCGGGATCCTCCCCCACCAGCTCGGCCAGCATGGGAAGTGCCACGGCGAGCGTCTCGCGAATCGTTCCGTTGTTGGAAAAGCCGGCGGCGGCATGATGCCCGCCACCGCCAAAGTTGGCAGCGATCTCGGACACATCGAGGTCACCCTTGGAGCGCAGGTTGCCGCGCACCTTGGTATCGCCCTCGATGCCCTTTAGGAACAGGCAGACCTCAACGCCCATCACCGAACGCACCACATCGACCAGACCGTCGCACTCATCCGAAGTGACGCCGCAGGCCTCGAGGTCGCTCTGGTACGCATAACTATATGCCACACGACCGTGCGCCACGGTCTTGATACGACCCATAACGATGGACTTGAGATGCAAGAACTCTACGCGCATGCTCTGGTAGACCTCGAGCGCGACGCGCGCCGGATCGGCACCGTGCGCGACCAGGCGCGAGGCGGCATGGAACGCAGCAGCATCGGCGTTTTGGTACTGAAAACGACCGGTATCGGTCACCAGGCCGCACAGCAGGCAGGTCGCGACACCGTTGCGAGCCACAATGCCGCAATTGTCTAAAAAGCGGTCGATGATCATGGCGCAGGCCGCGGCGCCGACGCACCTCAGGCTCAGCTCGGCAAATTCCTCACGCGCCGGATGGTGATCGAAGCACACCACATGAGACGAGCGGCGGAGCACCTCAGCGGAGTTGTTCAGACGCTCGACGACCGGCACGTCCACCGAGATGAAAAGGTCCGGATTGCCGGTATACGCAGATGCGGGCACCAGACGGTCGGCGCCCTCCATAAAGCGGTAGATGCGCGGAACCGGGTCATCGTCTGCCAGCAGCAGGGCAATGTCCTTGTTGGGGAAAAACTTCATAAGCGATAAGCCCAGACCCAGCACGGAGCCCAGGGCGTCACCATCGGGAGACGTATGTCCCGAAATCGCAATGGAGGACGCACCCTCGATGAGCTCGAGGATGCGTCGCTGAATATCTGCAGACTCGCACGAGGCGAGGTCGGCGGAATTAGTCATCTAAAGCTGCCTCCTGGGCGGCATCCGCTATGGGATAGCCGTCCTCGTCCTTTTCGATCGCAAGCGTGGCGGGAACGTTTTCCAGCGCGCGCGTGATGCGCTCGGCCTCATCGGTCGAGCGATCGATGCGAAAATCGAGCTCGGGCGTGACGCGCCAATCGAGCGAGCGGGCCAACAGGCTACGAATGCGGCCCTTGGCGCTGGCGAGCGCCTCCATGACCTCCTCGTAGCGGCTCGCGTCGCACGACACGTACACGCGCGCGAACGAACGGTCCACCGCGACCTCGACCGCGGTCAAGGTGACCAGGTCGAGACGCGGATCGGAAACCTCAAAGAGCAGGATATAACCGAGCTTCTCGCGAAGCTGCTCGCCCAGACGGCGGGTTGCCTGCGTTTGCTTCATAGCGCTACCCCCCCCTACTCGGTACGGGCAACCTGGTCGATGCGGTAGCCCTCAATGGTGTCGCCAGGCTTGATGTCCTGGAAGTTCTCCAGGCCAATACCGCCCTCGGAGCCGCTCTTGAGGCTCTTGGCCTCGTCCTTGTAGTGGCGCATCGAGGCGATTTTACCGTTGAAGACCACGATGCCGTCGCGCACCAGGCGCACAGAATCGGTCGCGGCGATCTCGCCCTCTTCGACGCGGACACCGGCGGCGATGCCGACCTTGGGCACCTTGAAGGCGTCCAGAACGGTCGCAGTACCCGTGGAGACCTCGACCTCGGTGGGCTTGAGCATACCGATGCGAGCAGCGTCGAGGTCCTCGAGGCACTTGTAGATGACGTCGTAGCAACGGATCTCGACGCCCTCGCGCTCGGCAGCGGAGCGGGCCTTGCCGTCGGGACGGACGCCAAAGCCGATGATGATGGCGTTGGAGGCGTCGGCCAGGACGACGTCGGTCTCGTTGATGGCACCAACGGCGGAGTGGATCGTGTTGATACGCACCTCGGACTGATCCATCTTGTCGAGAGAGTCCTGAAGGGCCTCGATGGAGCCCTGGACGTCGGCCTTGATGATCAGGTTGAGCTCCTTGACCTCGGCGTCGGCGATGGTCTCGAAGAGGTTCTCGAGCGTCACGTGCTTCACGCGGCTCTGCTCCTCGATACGGGCCTTGAGCGAACGCTCGTCGGCCAGCGCACGCGCCTCGCGCTCGTCCTCGAACACGCGGAACTCATCGCCGGCGTTGGGGACGGACTGCAGGCCCAAGATCTCGACGGCGTCGGAGGGACCGGCCTCGGTGACGGCGTTGCCCTTGGGGTCGAGCATGGCACGGACGCGGCCATAGGTGAGGCCGGCGACCAGCGTGTCGCCCACGCGCAGGGTACCGCGGGTCACGAGCACGGTGGCAACCGAGCCGCGGCCCTTGTCGAGCTTAGCCTCGAGGACGTTGCCCGATGCGAACGTATCGGGGTTGGCCTTGAGCTCGAGCACGTCGGCCTGGAGCAGCACGGTCTCGAGCAGGTCGTCGATACCGATCTTCTGCTTGGCCGAGATGTTGACGAACATGTTCTGTCCGCCCCACTCCTCGGGGATGATGCCGTACTCGGTGAGTTCCTGGCGCACGCGGTCGGGGTTGGCACCCGGCTTATCGATCTTGTTGACGGCGACGACGATGGGAACGCCGGCGGCCTTGGCGTGGTTGATGGACTCGATGGTCTGGGGCATGATGCCGTCATCGGCAGCAACGACCAGAACCGCGATATCGGTCATATCCGCGCCGCGGGCACGCATGGCGGTAAAGGCTTCGTGGCCCGGCGTATCCAGGAAGGTAACGGGGCTGCCGTTGACATTGACCTGGTAAGCGCCGATGGCCTGGGTAATGCCGCCGGCTTCGCCTGCGGTAACGTTAGTGGAACGGATGCGGTCCAGAATGGAAGTTTTGCCGTGGTCAACGTGGCCCATAACAACAACGACCGGCGGACGTTCGACCAGCTGATCGGC
>URZN01000084.1 GCA_900552345.1 uncultured Collinsella sp.
GATGCCATACCGTCCAAAGCTCATCGTTTTCGAGTACAGCCGCTGCATTTTTATCCTCAAATCGCCCTCAAAGGCCCTTAGAAACGCCTCGAACGCCCGCCGCCTTATACGTATCTGAACTAACTGTCCAGTAGATATCGTCAACCTTCGCGGCAGAGCTCAATTTCCTGTAATCCCCTCGACCGATTCCACCGATTTCATAACGCCCAGCCGTTCGTGGCGCGCAGCGCCCCGCTGAGCGAAAAGAACGGTATGGCGGTCGCATTCTGCCGCCAACTTAGTACGTTATAGCTATGACGACCGTGATTTCACATTTCTCCGCCCTCCGCGCAATTCGTCGCGCACGACGGGCGTACTCTGCCCTACCCTGGGACTTCGTTGATAGTGAACAGCAAGCACAGGCCTTGGCTAGCTGCATTCCCAATAATGACGCAATCGACTTTGGCGCACTTTCGATACTCGATGCCTGGAATGAAGATGATTCCGAACTGCTCGATCTTCTCGTTTCAGACGAAGACAACAGACGCCCCGACAAGCGACTTCTTCAGCATATTCTCTCCGCTCCGCTTCCTGAAGGTGCAATTATGCACGTCGAGGCCGACATCTACGCAACGTCTCCCGCCGTGACAGCCATGCTTTGTTCCAAAAATGAATCAGTCGCCAAAACCTTGATGCTTCTCATGGAACTGCTCGGAACCTACTCCCTTCCTCCCGGGGCAACATACCCCATTGCCCATGACGACATCTGGCCCAAGGGCGATGGCTGCGCAGCGACGGGCGATCTTGATTGCCTGGGCAACCAGTCGGTGGCCGAGCAACAGAACGAAACCCGCTATGAACAGGCACACTACAAATGCGAGCCCGCCACGACCATCGAAGAGCTCGAGGCGGTCTCACGGTTCGCCAAAAGTAGCTCGTACGCCTCGTTTCGCACGGCCGTTAAACTCGCCCGGGCCGGATCCGCATCCCCAGCCGAATCCCTAATGTTTGCCGTTCTCGGAGCACCCATGCGCTTTGGCGGTTTCGGGTGTTGCAGCCTACCTATGGGAGGCTTGCTACTCAACTATCGAATCGACTTCGACACCCTTGCGGTCAACATGTCCTCCGGCATCCCTTACGCCATCTGCGACCTGTATTGCCCCGCAGCCGGAGTCGACAGCGAATACAACGGAATTGGGCATGAGCTTCAAAACGCTCGCATCCACGATGGCAATCGAAATAATGGCCTCAAGGCAATGGGCATCCACGTCCTGGTTATCAATCGCGACCAAATGAAAGACCTTGTTGCACTCGAAACCTTCGCCCAAACGATGCATCGACTCGCGGGAGTCCGATTCCGATATCGCATCAAGGGCTATCGCAAGCGTCAGGCCGCTTGGCTCAACGCCCTGCGGGCCGGAATCGGCCTTGCACCGGTCTAAACGGCGAATCACCCGTGCGCCGTCAAACAGGGCTGGACAGTTAGTTCAAATACGTATAACTAGACATATTGAATTAGGCTGTTTTGCAGCTATCTCTATACCATTCGCCCTATTTGAAGGCAGGGTAGACTTCAAAACAGCGTTATATGGGCTAACTAAAGCTCCAAAACAACGCATCGGCATTGAATTGAGCAATTCGAGTCCTCAGAACTTATACGTATCTGAACTAGCTGTCCACCTCGGATTTCGACGGCCGTCCAAACGCCCCCAAACAACCTCAATCGCCCTCCATTTGACAGCGGCAGCAGGGTCGCTCACCATAGCAGGCGACAAATCAACGAAAGGACAAACATGGCAGCTGCACAGCCGCTCAAGATTCGCATGGTTGCCGGACTTGGCAACCCTGGCGATGAGTATGCCGAGACCCGCCACAACGCTGGCTTCAAAGCGATCGACGAGTTGGCCCGTCAGGCCGGCGTCACGTACTGGAAAAACCAGGCCGGCGCCGAGGTCGCGCTCATCAACATCAACGACCCCGAGGAAGAGGACGGCAAGCGCCAGATTGTGCTGGTCAAGCCGCAGTCGTACATGAATACCTCGGGCGGCCCCATCTCCAAGCTCTGCCGCGAATACAAGATCAAGGCCGAGGAGCTGCTCGTAATCCACGACGAGCTCGACATTCCCGCCGGCGACGTGCGCGTTAAGGTGGGCGGCGGCCATGCTGGCCACAACGGCCTGCGTTCCATCATCGACAAGATGGGCAGCCGCGACTTCAGCCGCATCCGCACCGGCATCGGCAACCCTCCCGGCAAGATGCCCGTCGCTGACTACGTGCTTAAGCAGCTGCGCGCCCGCGAGGCCGAGGATTTCCAGGACACCTGCGCCCGCGCGGCCGACGCCGCCGGCCTGGCGATCGTGCACGGCGTGGTCTACGCTCGCGACCATGTCAACGGCGCCGCCTCCGCCAACGGCAAGCACTAAAACCTACCATTTAGGGACAGGTTTATTTTGGCAGGTTTTACCTGCGGAAACGCTCCATTTGCGGCATCGTAATAAACCGCGCGCCGCCATACGCACATAGCACCCCAAAGGGAGCCGGCCTCATCACAACCCGAGGCCGGCCCCCTTTGCCGTTTTACCCGATAAAACTGACCAAAATATACCTGCCCCTGTTTGGTAGGCCGAAGTGGATAAACCCTGCTCCCAACCGCCGAAGACACACGTAAGTGACATGTCCATGAGGGTATAATTTGCACCGTATGTCTGCACAACGCCTGTGCGCGTACGGTTTTATTCGGGCTACCGTCCATTTCCGTGGAGGCACGGTTCGGCGGCCCTAACAAGAGAGGGGTTCTATGTATAAGATCCTGGAGAAGACGCAGTTCTCTGAGAAGGTGTTCAAGTTCCGCATCGAGGCGCCTGCAATCGCCAAGCATGCGCACGCTGGACAGTTCCTCATGGTTCGCGCCAACGAGACGGGCGAGCGTGTCCCGTTTACCCTGGCCGGCTGGAACGGTGACGAGGGCTGGGTCGAGTTCATCTTCATGGTGATCGGCAAGACCACCGAGATGCTGTCCACCTACGAGGCCGGCGAGTCGCTGCGCGACGTCGTGGGCCCGCTGGGCGTTCCCACCGAGATGGCCGAGGGCCCCTGCGCCGTCATTGGCGGCGGCGTCGGCCTGGCAATTGCCTTCCCGGTCGCCAAGCACCTGGTCGAGACCGGTCACGAGGTGCACGCCATCATGGGCGCCCGCACCAAGGACCTCCTGCTCATGGAGGACCAGTTCCGCGAGCTCCTCGACGAAGATCACATCCACATCACCACTGACGACGGCTCCTACGGCGAGCAGGGCGTTGTCACCGCTCCGCTGGAGCGCCTGCTGCAGGACAAGGCCGTGAGCCAGGTCTTCTGCGTCGGCCCCGTTCCGATGATGAAGTTCTCGACCCTCACCGCCCAGAAGTACGACACCCCCATTACCGCGTCGCTCAACCCCATCATGGTTGACGGCACCGGCATGTGCGGCTGCTGCCGCGTCGAGGTGGGCGGCGTGACCAAGTTCGCTTGCGTCGACGGCCCCGACTTCGATGCCACCCTGGTCGACTGGGATGACCTTCGTGCCCGCCAGGCCGCTTACCGTTCCGAAGAGGGCGAGTCCCTCAAGGCCTATGAGGAAAAGAGCTGCGCATGCCACTAGTTAACGGTCGTTTCGTTGCCGATATGAAGTCGCCCCGCACCCCCGATAACGAGGAGCCGGCTGCCGAGCGCGCCTGCGACTTCCGCCCCGTCGACAAGGGCTTCACCGAGGAGATGGCGCTGGCCGAGGCCGAGCGCTGCCTCAACTGCAAGAAGCCGTTCTGTGTTGAGGGCTGCCCCGTCAACATCAACATTCCCCGCTTTATCGAGCAGATCCGCGAGAAGGACTTCGGCGGCGCTCTCGATACCATCCGCGAGGACTCCATGCTTCCCGCCATCTGCGGTCGTGTCTGCCCGCAGGAGAACCAGTGCGAGGGCAAGTGCATCCGTGGTAAGAAGTCCGAGCCCGTGGCCATCGGCCAGCTCGAGCGCTTCCTGGGTGACCGCCCCGAGCTCGCCTCCACGCCCAAGATGGCCCCCAAGAACGGCAAGAAGGTCGCCGTCGTCGGCTCCGGCCCGTCCGGCATCACCTGCGCCGGCGAGCTCGCCCGCAACGGCTTTGACGTTACCGTCTTCGAGGCCTTCTTCACCGGCGGCGGCGTGCTGGTCTACGGCATCCCCGAGTTCCGTCTGCCCAAGGCAGTCGTCAAGCGCGAGATCGACGGCCTGGAGGACATGGGCGTCAAGTTTGAGTACAACTCCGTCGTGGGCAACATGGCCACGGCCGAGGAGCTGTTCGAGCAGGGCTTCGACGCCATCTACGTGGCGACCGGCGCTGGCCTGCCCAAGTTCCTCAACGTCCCCGGCGAGAACCTGCCCAACGTCTTCTTCGCGAACGAGTACCTCACCCGCGTGAACCTGATGAAGGCCAACAAGTTCCCCGAGTACGACACCCCCACCAAGCACGGCAAGAACGTCGTCGTCTTTGGTGGCGGCAACGTGGCTATGGACGCCGTCCGTACTGCCAAGCGCCTGGGCGCCGAGCATGCCATCATCGCCTACCGTCGTACCGAAGATGAGATGCCCTGCCGTCGCGCCGAGCTGCACCATGCCAAGGCCGAGGGCGTCGAGGTTCTGCCGCTCGTTTCCCCGCTCGAGTTTGTCGCTGGCGAGGACGGCTCCGTGTGCGCCGTCAAGGTCCAGAAGATGGAGCTCGGCGAGCCCGACGAGTCCGGCCGTCGTCGCCCGGTGCCCATCGAGGGCGCCATCGAGGAGATTCCCTGCGACGTCGCAATCTCGGCTATCGGTACCAACGCCAACCCCTTCGCAAAGAAGATCGGCGGCAAGATGGAGCTCAACAAGTGGGGCTACATCGTCGCCGACGAGGAGACCGGCCAGACCACCGATCCCCGCATCTGGGCTGGCGGCGACATCGTCACCGGTGCCGCTACGGTCATTCTGGCGATGGGCGCCGGCAAGAAGGCCGCCGCTTCCATCACCAAGAGCCTGCTGGGCGAGTAATCACCCTCAGCGCTAGCCATTAAACGGCAAAGTCCCCGTCGAGCACACGCCCGGCGGGGACTTTTTCTATGTCGGCCGCCCTACCATCGCAAAGGTGCCTGTCCCCTTTGCGGTGGTTTTGGTCGGCTAACCTTCGAACTGCGCCACCTTGTAGCGGTAGGCTGCGGCGATGACATCCTTGCAGCCTTCGCGGCCCAGCTTGGCACGGTTGACGACGATGTCTTTGCCGCTCGTCATCTTCCACTTTCCGGCGCTGTAACGCTTGTAGAACGCCTCACGCGCCTTCTGCTGCTGCTTGACCAGCTTGGCGCCCTTCTTTTTGTTAAGTCCGCGCTTCTTGCGCACAATCTCAACGCGGTCCTCAAAGGGAGCGGTCACCAACACGGCAATGTGGTTGGGATTGTTACGCAACAGGTAATCGGACAGGCGGCCTTCGATAATGCAGCTCTCGGTCTCGCCCAGATCCAAAATCACCTGGCTCATCTTTTGGAACAACTTGTCCGAGTACGAACGGGCATCGTAGCGGTCGGGCAGAAACGCCATGTTCTCCACGGCCAGGCGCTCGTCGTAGGCAGCCATCTTGTCGAGCGACTCGCCCGCGCGCAGCGACGCACGCACCAGCAGCTCGTTATCGTACAGCGGAATCCCCAACTCGTCGGCAAGCATGCGACCAATCTCGTGGCCCTCGGCGCCAAAGTCGCGCGCGATGGTAATGACCACAGGACTCTTCTTGTTCTCCAGATCGCTCATCGCGATTCCTTTCTAACAAATGAGAAATAGGCGATTCCTGATTCCCATTTTGTCACTTACGACCGTCCTGGTTTCCCAAGTGCGGCAGATTGCCCCGAAAGAGGAGCGCCGCGTACTAAATGTACGCAAGCGACGATTGAGGGGCAAGGTGCCGTGCTTGGGGAAGCAGGACTACGCTGCCACCATTCGCCTCTGATATGCGCGAACCAGCAGCGAGATACCAAAGTTGAGCACAAAGTACATCGCAAACACCAGGCCGTAGAGCATA
>URZN01000085.1 GCA_900552345.1 uncultured Collinsella sp.
GAAGTACACCGGCTTCGCCTTTGGCATTGGCGCCGAGCGCGTCGCGGCCCTGCGCTACGACCTGCCCGACCTGCGCACGTTGATGACTGGTGACATGAGGTTCTTGAACCAGTTCTAGAACGCTTTCTTCTTAGTTGCAGTTTCCGGCTCAAAGCCGCATTTATGAAAGGAGACCAGTTATATGCGCGTTTCTTACGACTGGCTCAAGACCATGATCGATATTCCGGAGGATCCCAAGACCCTTTCGGACGAATATATCCGTACCGGCACCGAGGTCGAGGCAATCGACACCGTGGGCGAGTCCTTCGACCACGTGGTGACCGCCAAGGTGCTCACCAAGACCCCGCACCCCGATAGCGACCACATGTATGTGTGCTCGGTCGATGTGGGCGACAAGAATCTCGACGCCGACGGCAACCCCGCTCCGCTGCAGATCGTCTGCGGCGCGCAGAACTTCGAGGCTGGCGACCACATCGTCACGGCAATGATCGGCGCTGTGCTTCCCGGCGACGTCAAGATCAAGAAGAGCAAGCTTCGCGGCGTCGTGTCCATGGGCATGAACTGCTCTGCGCGCGAGCTCGGCCTGGGCGGCGACCACTCCGGCATCATGATTCTGCCCGAGGACACGCCCTGCGGCATGCCGTTTGCCGAGTACGTGGGCTCGAGCGACACCGTGCTCGACTGCGAGATCACGCCCAACCGCCCCGACTGCCTGTCCATGATCGGCATGGCCCGCGAGACCGGCGCCATCTTCGACCGCGACTTCCACGTCGAGCTGCCCGCGATTAAGATCGAGACCGGCCGCGCGACCGACGACGAGCTTTCGGTCGAGATTGCCGACGAGGGCCTGTGCGACCGCTATGTCGCCCGCATCGTGCGCAACGTGAAGGTCGGCCCCTCGCCCGACTGGATGGTCAAGCGTCTCAACGCCCTGGGCGTGCGTCCGCACAACAACATCGTCGACATCACCAACTACGTGATGATGCTCACCGGTCAGCCACTGCACGCCTTTGACCTGGACACCTTTGCCGAGCGCGAGGGCAGGCGCCGCGTGGTGGTTCGCGCCGCCCAGCAGGATGAGAAGTTCACGACGCTCGACGGAGAGGAGCGCGTGCTCGACGCCGGCATGGGCCTCATCACCGACGGCGAGCGCCCCGTGGCGCTGGCCGGCGTTATGGGCGGCATGGATTCCGAGATCGAGGACGACACCGTCGACGTGATGGTCGAGAGCGCCTGCTTCAACGCCGGTCGCACTTCGCACACCAGCCGCGACCTGTCGCTGATCTCCGATGCCTCCATTCGCTTTGAACGCCAGGTCGATGAGACCGGTTGCGTGGATGTCGCCAACGTTACCTGCGCGCTCATCGAGGAGATCGCCGGCGGCGAGGTCGCTCCCGGCTACGTCGACGTTTTCCCCGCGCCCAAAACCATCGACAGCATTAAGCTGCGTCTGGCCCGCGTGCATGCCATCTGCGGCGCCGACATCGAGCCCGATTTTATCGAGCGTTCGCTCACTCGCCTGGGCTGCACCGTCGAGCGCGACGGCGAGGACTTTATGGTCACTCCGCCGAGCTTCCGCCCCGACCTGCCGCGCGAGATCGATCTGATCGAGGAGGTCCTGCGCCTATGGGGCATGGGCCGCGTGACGGCGACCATCCCGGCTGCCAAGAACCACATCGGCGGCCTGACCCGCGAGCAGAAGCTCACCCGCAAGGTCGGCGAGATCCTGCGCGCCTGCGGCCTCAACGAGACCACGACCTTTGGCTTTGCCGCTCCGGGCGACCTGGAGAAGATCGGTATGTCCACCGAGGGCCGCGGTTGCCCCGTGGTGCTCATGAACCCGCTGGTAGCCGAGCAGACCGAGATGCGTCGTTCGCTGCTGCCGGGCCTGCTGCAGTCCGTGGCCTACAACGAGGCGCACGGTACGCCCAACGTGCACCTGTACGAGGTCGGCAGCCTGTTCCACGGTCGCGAGAACGCCAGCCTGCCCAAGGAGACCAAGTCCGTGGCGGGTGTGCTCTCGGGCCAGTGGAGCGAGCGGTCCTGGAATATGAAGTACCGCAAGCTGCGCTTCTTCTTTGGCAAGGGCATTGTCGAGGAGCTGCTCGCCCAGCTGCGCATCGAGAAGGTCCGCTTCCGTCCCGTCGAGGGCGAGGGCTACGCTTTCTTGCAGCCGGGTCGTGCGGCCGAGGTTCTGTCCGGCGGCACCGTGCTGGGCTGGGTCGGCGAGATTCACCCCAAGGCGCGCGAGGCGATGGGCATCGATGAGGTCGTCGTTGCCTTTGAGCTCGATCTGGACAAGCTGATCAAGGGCGCCCGCAACCAGGAGAACTACCGCGAGTTCTCGCAGTACCCGGCTGTTGAGCACGACCTTGCTATCGTGGTCGACAACGCTGTGACCTGCGAGGATCTTGAGCGCCGTATTACCAGCGCCGGTGGCAAGCTGCTCGAGGGCGTGCGCCTGTTCGACGTCTACCGCGATCCCATCCGCATCGGAGCGGGCAAGAAGTCCATGGCCTTTGCGCTTACGTATCGCTCCGACGACCACACGCTCACCAGCGAAGAGGTCGAAAAAGCGCACCAGAAGATCGTCACCAAGGTGTGCAAGGGCGTAAACGGCGAGGTCCGCGGATAAGGCTTGCGCTGGGAGCGCAGGACCCCTCGGCAGTTGCTGTGGGGCCCTGCGTGACCGCAGTGTTTGGAAAAGGCATTGCTGAGCCTGCATATATGACACGCGCATTACATAACGGCGTGCTGCTTTGTCGGCAGCGCGCCGTTTTGCTATGATAGCCCGCGGCGTGTTACGAATCTGACAATGCGTAACACTGACAAGGTGATTTAAGCGGCGTTGCAATTCTGTGCGCCGATAACCGGGAGGCGTACATGCACATTCCAGATAATTATCTGTCCCCGCAGACCGATGCCGTCATGGCGGTGGCAATGGTGCCCGTTTGGGTCCATTGCATCAAAAAGGTGCGCGCCACGCTCGATCGCGAGCACATGGCTTTCCTGGGCATCTGCGCCGCGTTCTCCTTCCTGCTCATGATGTTCAACGTGCCGCTGCCCGGCGGCACCACAGGCCACGCCGTCGGCGGTGCCCTCATTGCGCTGCTGCTAGGCCCGGAGGCCGCGGCCATCGCTGTCTCGGTCGCGCTGGCGCTACAGGCGCTGCTGTTTGGCGACGGCGGCATCCTGTCCTTTGGCGCCAACTGCTTTAACATGGCCTTCGTGCTGCCGTTTGCCGCTGCTGTCGTGTTCCGTGCGCTCAACAGCCGTTTGCACGACAAGAGCTGGGGCACCTCGGTTTCGGCTATCGTAAGCGGCTGGGTCGGCCTGTGCCTGGCGGCCCTGTGCGCGGCAATCGAGTTTGGTATTCAGCCGATGCTCTTCACCAACGCCTCGGGTGCTCCACTGTACTGCCCCTTCCCGCTGTCCGTGGCTATTCCGGCCATGTTGATCCCGCATATGCTGGTTGCCGGCGTGGTCGAGGGCGTGGCGACGGCCGCCATCTACGGCTTTATCAAGAAGACGGCGCCGAGCGTTATCGTCGGGCCCGAGGCCGTCGATGGCCAGCTTGCTGCCGAGGGCGCTGCTGCCAAGAAGACCTCGCTGGTCCCCATGCTCATCCTGGTCGCCGTGCTTGTCGTGGCCACGCCGCTGGGCCTGCTAGCCACGGGTGACGCCTGGGGCGAGTGGGACGCCGAGGGCGCCGCGACTGCCGTTCAGGAGGCTGGCGACAACAGCCTGCAGGCTTCGGTCGGCCTCGATACCCCGACCTTTGCAGACGCTCTGCCCACGGGCGATTATCTGCAGGCCTATTCCGAGGAGCAGGGCCTTGGCTTTGCCGGCCAGGCCGCGATGTATATTCTTTCGGGCGTGATTGGCGTGGCGGTGCTCACCATCGCATTCCGCCTGGTCTCGCTGACGGTCAAGGAAAGCGGTGCTCATGGCAATAGCCGAGCTGCCTAGCTGGCTTGCGGTCGAGCAGCGATACGAGCCCGCGGGGGCTCGGCATCGTGTGATGCAAAAGAATGTCCTGCACCTGGCGAGCCTGCTTGAGCGGGTTCGCCTGGGTGGAGGCGCGCACGAGGGCGGGTCGATGGTCGACCGCGCCCTTTCTTGCGTTTCGGCTCCGGTGCGCCTGGTGGGGATGTTCGTTTGCGTCCTGTGCGTGTGTCTGACGCAGAGTCCGCTGTACCTCATGTTGATGGCGGCTATCGCGCTGGTGCTCGTTGCCGTGCGCCCCGTACGCGGGCTGCGGGCAACCTTTGTGCCGGCGTTGGCTGCCGCGGGGTTTGCCGTGGTTCTGGCGCTTCCTGCCCTGCTACTGGGTGCTTCTGCCACGGGCGCCATGCTCAAGATTGCACTCAAGACCTTCATTAATGTGTCGCTGGTGCTGGGCGTTTCGTGGACCCTCACGTGGAGCCGAATGTCGGCGGCGCTTAAGATGCTGCATCTACCCGACGAAGTTATCTTTACGTTTGATATGGCGCTCAAGCACATCGAGGTGCTGGGTCGCACGGCGCACGATCTGTGTGAATCGGTCATGCTGCGCAGCGTGGGTCGTGCGTCTGCGGGTTTTTCGCGCACCGACTCGCTGGCGGGTATCATGGGCATGACCTTTATCAAGGCGATGGAATGCAGCCGCGCGATGGACGAGGCTATGCTGTGCCGCGGCTTTGCCGGTACGTATCCGGCGCCCGCGCGCGCCGGGTTTAGCTGGCGCGATGCGGTCTATGCGGCCGGCGTGGCGCTGCTGGCAGTGTTGTGCGCCGTGCTGTAGTGCGGGCGGCCGAGCCGTCGATGTGAGTAGGGAAGGGCGACGTTTTGACGATCGATATGAATAGTGCGGCGGGCACGAACGGTGCGGGCGGCGCCGAGGTCGCGCCGCTCATCGAGCTACGCGACGTGGTGTTCTCCTATGCGGGGCATACGGTTGTCGATGGTGTGTCGCTGCAGGTCGATCGTGGTGAACTCGTTGCCCTGCTCGGTCCCAACGGCTGCGGTAAGACGACGATTATGCGCCTTATCAACGGCCTTGAACTCGCGGACGCAGGGGCATACCTGTTTGACGGGCACGTGATCGATGCGGCGTTTCTAAAGGATTCCGCGGCCGCTCAGCGTTTTCATCAGCGCGTGGGCTTTGTGTTCCAGAATGCCGATGTGCAGCTCTTTTGCGCCACGGTCGGCGAGGAGGTCGCGTTTGGCCCCGCCCAGATGGGGCTGCCGGCAGACGAGCTCGAGCGCCGCGTGCGCGATGCCATGGGGCTGTTCCAGGTTACCGACCTTGCCGACGCCTCTCCCTATCAGCTCTCGGGCGGGCAAAAGAAGCGCGTTGCGCTGGCTGCGGTGGTGTCGATGAACCCAGATATCTTGGTCCTCGACGAACCTACCAATGGGCTCGACGAGGATTCATGCGACATCGTGGTCAACTTCTTGCTGGCCTACGTCGCGGCGGGTAAGACGGTCTTGATGAGCACACATCACCAGGATTTGGTGCGACGCCTGGGTGCCCGTGCCATCTATATCGATCGATATCACCATGTGGTCGAGGCGCCCGTGGCATCGTATGGAACCGAAAGCGGCACTGCGGAATAGTTGCTGCGTAGTAGGGCTGCGGCCGTGCGCGTGGCTTGCCGTGAATGGTATAGTTATCCGGGTTTTACGGGGGTGGCTATGCCAAGTTGGAATATTCATATCGCTCAGACGGAACGACTGCTGGCGCGTGCTGGGACGCTTGCCAAGAGCGTGCGCGACCGCAATGCCTTTTTGTTTGGCTGCGTGGTTCCGGATATCTTCGTGGGCTATATGGTCCCTGGCATCGCCGATCCCATCCCGTACCGCATTACGCACTTTGCCAAGCCTGAGCCCATCCCAAAGCCTCGTGAGCATGAGTTCTGGGATACCTATGTGGCACCGTTGCTTAAAAGTTCGCCCATCGGTGCGCCAGCCGCGGCGACCTCGATTATCGAGGAACGCGAGCGACTGAACCGCGTGCACTATCCCCAGCGCTAC
>URZN01000086.1 GCA_900552345.1 uncultured Collinsella sp.
ACATTGCCAACGTGCTCAAGTGTCGCCCACCGGGAAATCGCAATCCTCGGCCCGAGGAAGTGCTGGCCTGTTCGCCGTTTTTGCGTGAGCAGATTCGAAGCATTTGGCCCGATATCATCGTGACGCTCGGTAACCCCGCGACGCACTTTGTGCTTAAGACCGAGATTGGCATCACCAAGCTGCGCGGCAGGTTCCATCAGATGGGGCATTTTGTGGTGATGCCCACGTTCCATCCGGCGGCGGCGCTGCGTAATCCGGCGTGGCAGGAGCTGCTGGAGGAAGACTTTAAGATGCTGGGCGACTATCTGGAGCGGCATCCCGCGCCAGAGGGTGCCTCGGAATAATAAGGAGCATATATGTCCCTGGAACGCCTGGGGGTAGGTATTTATAAAACGGCTTGCTCTGCCGATACGGAGCATTTTGGCGAGCTGGTCGCGCCGTGCCTGGAAGATGGTGATGTGCTGATCTTGACCGGCGGCTTGGGTGTGGGCAAAACCCACTTTACCAAGGGCGTTTCGCGTGGTCTGGGCGACGGCCATATGGTCACGAGCCCCACATTCGCACTCATGGCTGTTCATGACCAGGGGCGTATTCCGCTGTTTCACTTTGACCTGTACCGTCTAGAGCATGCTTACGAGCTCGAGGATACGGGCATTTTCGATGTACTGGGCTATGAGGGTGCCTGTCTGCTGGAGTGGGGCGAACAGTTCCAGGACGAACTTACAGACGAGTATCTTTCGGTAACGCTTAAGCGTGATGAGAACGATAGCGACGTGCGAACGGTAACGCTCGAGGCGCACGGCGAGCGCGCAGCGGAGCTTTCCGATTTGATTGATAAGGCTGTACAAGATGAGCTTGCATAACGATTACGCGCTGGTGGTGGCGCTCGATACTTCGACCGATATGCTTGCCTGCGCGGCAAGCTGGATTGATGGGCAGACGGGCGAGGCGAAGCTGGTGAGTGGCGACCATATGTGCCGTCGCCATGCCAATGTGGAGCTCGTGAATACCGTCGACAGCGTGCTTGCTCAGGCTGGCATGGACCGTGCTGACGTGGGCAGTTACGTCGTCGGTCGCGGTCCGGGTTCGTTTACCGGCGTGCGTATCGGCATTTCCACCGCCAAGGGCCTGGCGCGCGGTGCCAACGTGCCGCTGTTGGGTGTGTCGACGCTCGATGCCTGCGCATGGACCGCGTGGAAGGCTGGCGTGCGTGGCAAGCTCGGCATTCTGGCCGATGCCATGCGCGGCGAGGTGTATCCGGCTTTGTATGTGCTGGGCGACGAGGGCCCCGAGCGTCAGTTTGAGCGCGAGCACGTGGTCAAGGCTGCCGTGGCGCTTGATGAGTGGCGCCAAGCCGCGGACTGGGACCAGGTTAAGCTGACTGGCGACGGTCTCGTGCGCTATGGCAAGCTGCTGGGCGAGGATGAGGCCGCTCGCTGCGTAGAGCGCGGCTTGTGGTGGCCTTCGGGCGAGGGTCTCATCCTTGCGCACGCCGCGGGTGACGGCGACCCGGCCCGCGTCCTACCGATCTATACGCGCCTTTCTGATGCCGAGGAAAACGAGCGCAAACGCCTCGGTCTATCCGAGAGCGCGCAGAGCGAAATTACGGGCGTCGCCGATGAGCTCGCCGGTCGCCATCTGCAATTTCGCCCCATGGGTGCGGCGGACGCCGAGGGTGCGAGTGCGCTGGAGGCCGCCTGCTTTGAAGGCGCTGGGCACGAGGCGTGGACGCCGGGCATGTTCCTGTCCGAGTTGGGCGAGGATGTTGCGGTGCCGCGCAGCTGGTGGGTGGCGCACGATGACGGTCAGCTGTTGGGGCTTGCCGGTGGCATGGTCGTAGACGGTGACGTGCAGATTCTGGATGTTGCCGTCGACCCGAAACATCGCCGCGAGGGCATCGCCCGCAAGCTGCTGTCGCACGTGAGCTACGATGCCCAGATGCTCGGCTGTACGACCGCCTCGCTCGAGGTTGAGGATGGCAACGAGGGCGCTATTGCGCTCTATGCCTCCCTTGGCTTTACCGAGGCGGGCCGCCGCCGTGGTTACTACGGTGCTGGCAAAGATGCCATCGTCATGACGGCGCCGCTGCCCCTGGTGCTTCCTCTCGACAATGCCTCGCCCGAGCCGACGGCGGCTGAGCAGCGTGTGTGGCCGCTGCCCGCGCCCGAACGCACCGCTGAGGAGCGTGCCGAAATCGAGCGCCGCCGCCTGGTGCTTGCCATCGAGAGTTCCTGCGACGAGACGGCCGTGGCGATTATCGATGCGGACGGCAAGATGCTGGCCAACCAGGTGTCGACGCAGATTGATTTTCATGCTCGCTTTGGCGGCGTGGTGCCCGAGATCGCCTCGCGCAAGCACGTTGAGGTCATCGTGAGCGTCGTGGACGCGGCACTCGAGGACGCCGCAGCGTCGCTGGGCCTTACGGGCGGAGCCATCGCGCCGAGCGAGCTTGCCGCTGTTGGCGTGACGCAGGGTCCGGGCCTGGTGGGTGCTCTGGTGGTGGGCGTCGCCTTCGCCAAGGGCTTTGCCTATGCCGCCGGTAAACCGCTCGTGTGCGTCAACCATCTGGAGGGTCATCTGTTCGCCAACCTGTTGGCGCAGCCCGATCTCAAGCCGCCGTTTATCTTCACGCTCGTCTCGGGCGGTCATACCATGCTTGTTCACGTCAAGGCGTGGGGCGACTACGAGGTGCTCGGCGAGACGCTCGATGACGCCGTGGGCGAGGCCTTCGACAAGGTGGCCAAGGCGCTGGGTCTGGGCTATCCCGGCGGCCCCATCATTTCCAAACTGGCCGAGACGGGCAATCCCCGCGCGATTGACTTCCCCCGTGCGCTCAATAGTAGGGGAGACTATCGATTCTCGCTTTCGGGCCTTAAGACGGCCGTGACGCTCTACATTGAGCAGGAGACCAAAGCCGGGCGTACGATTCATCTGCCCGACCTGGCTGCTTCGTTTGAGGCCGCGGTCTTTGACGTTCAGTACAAGAAGGCCAAGAACGCGCTGCATGCCACCGGATGCAAGGAATACTGCATCGGCGGCGGCGTCTCGGCCAACCCGCATCTGCGCGAGATGATGATCAAGAAGCTCGGGCGCCAGGGCATCCGCGTGACGGTGCCGCCTCTCTCGGCATGCACCGACAACGCCGCTATGATCGCGGAGGTCGCCCGCCGTAAATTCGACCGAGGAGAAATCTCGCCGTTCGACGTCGACGCCGATTCAAACATGACGCTGTAGTCGCAAGGGCGCGGTCCCTGGCGCCCGGGCAGCGCCGGGGACCTTCCTGTATCGATATAGCTTCCGAGCTGGTTTGGCGTCGACAACGTCCAGCAAGATTAACAAGCCAGCGTCGAATTTCCGGCGTGCTTTAGCTGAAAGAAAAAGTTGGTGTGCGGAGCTTTGCTCCGCACATTTGGGATGGGAGCCCCCGAGAGCGGCGGGATCCGGGCGGCGCATATGAACTTTATCGCGAGTTCCGCACGCAAAGGAAAGCACTTAATGTGCTTTCCGTCTTGCGCAGGACTGTAGAGCAGGAAAGTTCATATGCGCCGCCCGGCTCCCGCCGCTCTCGGGGGCATCTCTCATGCAAAAACTTTTGTTGGGTAAAGTCCGAGGTCAGTGGCGTTTTATACCGAGAAATTCAAAAAAAGTTGAAAATTCATTACATATTTGCGTTGACTTTAGGCAACTAAAGTTTCATACTCCTTTTCATCCACTGGGGGATGTGAACACGCACGGATCGTTCACATCATGATTGAAGAGGATTTCTCAGACATGTTCACGCATCAGCTAAACATTATCAGCGTAGTAATTATCTGATGCGGGTTAGCACATACAGCTAGCCCGTACGATAACGGGCGGCTGATGAAGATGAGGGCCGTCGAGCGCAACCGACGGCCCTCATTTTTTATGTCTGAGTAGTTCTTTTTAGAGGAGGAAATGTAATGAACGGAGTTTTGCTCATGGTTGTGGCTGCGGCGGTGCTCGCCTGCGGCTATCTGGGCTACGGCCGCTGGTTGGCCAACAAGTGGGGCGTTGACAAAGAGGCCCTCACGCCGGCCAAGCGCATGAAGGACGGCAAGAGCTTCTCGCCCGTCTCCGCCTTCACCGCGTTCTCGCACCAGTTCAGCTCGATCTGCGGTGCCGGCCCTGTCACGGGTACGATCGTCGCCATGGCCTTTGGCTGGCTGCCCGTCGTGCTCTGGGTCCTCGTCGGCGGCATCTTCTTTGGCGCCGTCCACGACTTTGGTGCCCTGTACGCTTCGATGAAGAACAACGGCAAGTCGCTCGCTCAGCTCATCGAGAAGTACATCGGCAAGACCGGCCGTCGCCTGTTCCTGCTGTTCTGCTGGCTGTTCTGCATCATCGTCATCGCCGCCTTCACCGACATGGTCTGCAAGACGTTCATGTTCACCCCGGCCGTTGACGCTTCTGGTGCTGCTACCGGTGCCGTCGACTTCACCAAGTCCTATGCCGCCGGCTGCGCTGGTACCATCTCCATCCTGTTCACCTTCGTCGCCATCGCCTTTGGTTGGGCCCAGAAGAAGTTCAACCTCACCGGCGCTGCCGAGTTCGTCACCGGCGTGGTCCTCATGGTTCTCATGTTCGCCGTCGGTATGCAGTTCCCGGTCTACCTGGATAAGTTCCAGTGGTTCGCCGTCGTCATGGTCTACCTGGTCTTCGCTGGCGCTATGCCCATCCAGATGCTCAAGACTCCGCGTGACTACCTCACTTCCATCATGATGATCGTCATGATCGTCTGCGCTGTCCTCGGCATCGTCGTCCTGGGCGTCAACGGTCAGGCCACTATCACCGCTCCGGTCTTTACCGGCTTCTCCACTGCCTCCGGCATGATGTTCCCGGTCCTGTTCGTCTCTGTCGCTTGCGGTGCTCTCTCCGGTTTCCACAGCCTCGTTTCTTCCGGCACCTCTTCTAAACAGGTCGAGAAGGAGCAGGACGCCGTCAAGGTCGGTTACGGCGCCATGATTGTCGAGTCCTTCGTCGGCATCCTTGCCATCATCGTCGCCGGCATCATGTTCTCCGATATGAACACCGCCGGTACCGGCGCCCTCAACGCCGGTGTCGCTTCCACCCCGTTCCAGATCTTCGCCGCTGGCATCTCCCGCGGTATGCAGGCCTTCGGTGTTGACGGCACGCTCGCTACCGTCTTCATGACCATGAACGTCTCCGCTCTGGCCCTGACCTCGCTCGACGCCGTCGCCCGCATCGCCCGCACTTCGTTCTCTGAGTTCTTTGCCCAGACCAACGACGCCCTGGCCATCGAGTCCAAGGCCGGCTACATGAAGGTCCTCGGCAACCCCTGGTTCGCCACGGTTGTCACCCTGCTTCCTGGTCTCGCCCTCGCTTTTGGTGGCTATGCCAACATCTGGCCGCTCTTTGGTGCTTCCAACCAGCTGCTCGGCGGTATGACCATGATCACCCTCGCCGTGTTCTGCAAGTGCACCGGCCGCAAGGGTTGGATGCTCTACGTGCCCGTCGTCTTCCTGCTCTGCTGCACCTTCACCTCGCTGGTCCAGAGCGCCATGGGCTGCATGACCGCCGTCCAGGCCTACGGCTTCTTCGGTACCATCCCGGCTACCGCCACCACGGCTGCCGTCTCCGTCGCCGCCACCAAGGGCCTGCAGCTCGTCTTTGCCGTCCTGCTGATGGTCCTGGGCCTCATCGTTGCCGTCAACTGCCTCAAGGAGTTCTTCGGCAAGGAGGCCGGCTCCATGCCCGACGAGGAGCCCGAGTGGTCCGAGATGGGCAAGGCCGAGTATGGTCGCGCTGCTGCCGCCGAGGCTCCTGCCGACGCTGAGGCCGCCAAGGCTTAGCCGATCGGACGGATTGAATCCTCCATCTCTATGACTCGGAAAGGCCGGGTCCGCAGAACGCGGGCCCGGCCTTTTTTGTAAAGAAGGGTGATGCCGGGGTGTTCTCGCAGATGTTTTGCGTGGATGGCGGCGCGCGTTGTACCATATGGACGTATATGTGTGCATATGAAAGGGGCCCCGTGG
>URZN01000087.1 GCA_900552345.1 uncultured Collinsella sp.
CAGACGCTCAAGCAGGAATACCTCGATACATACGAGAGATGAATGTGGGGGAGTGTTCGGATGAAGTTGATATTTAAGGTCCAGCTCGTGTCGTTCCGAAAAGACCGTGAACCTTTTGTGGGACACGCGGCGCCGTGGTACCATAGCCGAGTTTGTTGTCTTGGTCGGAAACCAAGACGCCTTATGCGCTGATCGGTAACCAGCGCCTGACCAATAAGGAGTCCTACCATGAAGCAGGGTATCCATCCCCAGTATGTCGAGTGCACGGTGACGTGCTCCTGCGGCAACACCTTCAAGACGCACGCTACCGTGTCCGAGATGAAGGTCGAGCTTTGCAACGAGTGCCACCCGTTCTACACCGGCCAGCAGAAGTTCGTCGACACCGGTGGACGCGTCCAGCGCTTCGCCGACAAGTTCGGTGGCGCCGCTGCCGCCCAGCTCAAGAAGGCTGAGGAGGCCAAGGCCGCCAAGGCCGCCAAGGCTGCTGAGGCCGAGGCCGCTCGCAAGGCCGCCGCTGAGGCTAAGGCTGCCGAGAAGGCTAAACGTGCTGCTAAGTTTGCCGAGGAGGCTGCCAAGCAGGCCGCAGAGGCTCCCGCAGAGGCTCCCGTCGAGGAGGCCGCTGCCGAGGCCGAGACCACCGAGGCTGCTGAGTAAATAGCTCGCCGCGGAATCACTCGCATTCATGGCATGAGGGCCGTGCATCCATTTGGGTGCGCGGCCCTTTTCTTTTATTGGTGCAAGCTAACCTGTCCCCGTGGCACCAAATGGCAGAGAGACGGCGTTTGCTCAGATAAAACCTGCCAAAATAAACCTGTTCCATTGCGGCAGGTTGGTCATAGTTATTACGTGGCGGTCGAGGTCGACCGTATAGGCCGCGCCTTGTTTGGCTAAAGTACAATCATCTGTGTTTAACTCGCCCGCAGCTGCACGGCGTGGGCGATGGCCAAAAAGGAAAACCACATGGGATTCATGTCAAAGCTGCTGTCCTTTGGATCCGATAAGGACCTTAAGCGCTACTACAAGATCGTCGACCAGATCAACGGTCTTGAGCCCCAGTTTGAGAAGATGACCGAGGAGGAACTCCGCGGCCAGACCGATAAGTTCCGCGAGCGTTACGCCAACGGCGAGTCGCTCGACGACATGCTCCCCGAGGCCTTTGCCACCGTGCGTGAGGCTTCCAAGCGCATCACGGGCATGCGTCACTTTGACGTACAGCTTATCGGCGCCATGGCGCTGCACGAGGGGCATATCGCCGAGATGAAGACCGGCGAAGGCAAGACCCTGGTCTCCACGCTGGCCGGTTACCTCAACGCTATTGCCGGCAAGGGTGTGCACGTCGTTACCGTCAATGACTACCTGGCCAAGCGCGACTCCGAGTGGATGGGCCGCATCTACAAGTACCTGGGCATGACCGTCGGTCTGCTGCAGAACAACATGCCGCTCGAGCTTAAGCGCCCGGCCTACCAGGCCGATGTCACCTATGGCACCAACTCCGAGTTCGGTTTCGATTACCTGCGTGACAACATGGTCACCCGCCCCGAGCAGCGCGTGCAGCGCGGCCACCATTACGCCATCGTCGACGAGGTCGACTCCATCCTGATCGACGAGGCGCGTACGCCGCTCATCATCTCGGGTGCCGGCACCAAGTCCGCCAGCACCTACAAGGACTTCGCGCGTGCCGTGCGCGGCCTTGAGCGCGGCGAGGACGTCTCGCATGACATGCTTACCGCCACCGAGGACGTTGAGCCCACGGGCGACTTCGTCATGGACGAGGCCAAGCACACCATCGCCGCCACCGAGCGCGGCCTTAAGAAGATCGAGCGCCGCCTGGGCATCGATGACATCTATGCCGATCTCTCAGGCCAGCTGGTCAACCACCTGCAGCAGGCGCTGAAGGCCCAGTACATGTTCCACCGCGACAAGCAGTACGTGGTCACCAACGGCGAGGTCAAGATCGTCGACGAGTTCACCGGCCGCATCATGGAAGGCCGCCGCTACTCCGAGGGTCTGCACCAGGCCATCGAGGCCAAAGAGGGCGTGCTCGTGCGCGAGGAGAACCAGACGCTGGCCACCATCACCCTGCAGAACTACTTCCGTCTCTATGACAAGCTCTCCGGCATGACCGGTACGGCACTCACCGAGGACGCCGAGTTCCGCGAGATTTACAAACTGCCTGTCGAGGTCATCCCCCCCAACAAACCCGTGCAGCGTGTTGACCACGAGGATCTGGTGTACCGCACCATTCAGGCCAAGTACAACGCCGTTGCCGACGACGTCGAGCGCCGTCACGCCAAGGGCCAGCCGGTCCTGGTGGGCACCGTTTCCATCGAGAGCTCCGAGAAGCTGTCTGCCGCCCTTACCAAGCGCGGCATCGCACACGAGGTCCTCAACGCCAAGCACCATGAACGCGAGGCCCACATCGTGGCCCAGGCAGGACGCTACGGCGCCGTGACCATTGCCACCAACATGGCCGGTCGTGGTACCGACATCCTGCTGGGCGGCAACCCCGACGAGCTGGTGCGCGAGCGCCTTGAGTACGAGGGCCTGACCATGGAGGACGTGACGCCCGAGCAGCTTGAGCAGTTTAACGCCGAGGCCAAGGAGACCTGCAAGGCCGAGCGCGAGCGCGTGCTTGCCGCCGGCGGCCTGACCGTTATCGGCACCGAGCGCCATGAGTCCCGTCGTATCGACAACCAGCTGCGCGGCCGCTCCGGCCGTCAGGGCGATCCGGGCGAGACCCAGTTCTACCTGTCGCTCGAGGACGACCTCATGCGCCTGTTCGGTGGCGACAAGATGGACCGCGTCTCCAAGATGATGGTCACGGCCGACATGGGCGACGATATGCCCATCCAGCACAAGATCATCTCCAAGGCCGTCGAGAGCGCCCAGCACAAGGTCGAGAGCATCAACTTCTCCATGCGCAAGAGCGTCCTTGAGTACGACGACGTCATGAACAAGCAGCGTCAGGTCATCTACGCCGAGCGCAATAAGATTCTGGACGGCAAGGACCTGACCGACCACATCACCGAGGTCATGCACGATACCGTGTACCGCTGCGTGCAGGAGTTCTGCACTAAGGACAGTCACGATGGCGAGCGCGACCTGGAGGGCCTGCGCAAGTGGGTTGTGGAGCTCACCGGCCACATCGACACGCCGAAGTTCCCCGACGAGGATTATGAGGCCCTGGCTGCCGATGTCCTGGCTTACGTAGAGAAGTGCTACAACATGAAGGCCGAGCGCTTGGGCGAGGACCTGATGCGCGAGCTCAACACCCAGGTCATGCTGCGCGTCATCGATACCCGCTGGATGAACTACCTGCAGGAGATGGACTACCTTAAGACCGGCATCGGCCTGCGCGGCTTTGGCCAGCGCGACCCGCTGGTTGAGTACAAGACCGAGGCCTACGGCGCGTTCCAGATACTCGTCGATACCATGTATGAGGATTACCTGCGCACGGTTCTGCGCATCGAGATCAAGGCTGCCCCGCGTGCCGTGGAGCACAAGGAGGAGCCCGCGCTCGAGGGCGCGCGCTTCTCCGGTCCTGCCGAGGTCGATGGTGATAACGGCGACTCGGTGCTGCGCAAGCAGGCGCAGGTGCAGGCCCGCACGGCTGTCCAAGGCGGACCGGCTGCCGTCAACAACGGTGGCAAGGTGACCACTTATCGCAAGTCCGAGAGCGACGATCCGTACGTCAACGTGGGCCGCAACGACCCGTGCCCCTGCGGTAGCGGCAAGAAGTTTAAGTACTGCCACGGCAGGAATCGTTAATGGCTGAGGCTTTAGAGATAACGCCCGCCGAGCTGGACGCGTTCGCGGACCGGCTCGGCGAGGTCGAGTCGTATCTCCACCTGGACGAGAAGCGTACCCGTGTGACCGAGCTCGAGGCCAAAAGTGTTGCCCCTGGCTTTTGGGATGACGCCGACGCCGCCCGTGCCACCATGGAGGAGATCGCGCGCACCAAGGAAGATATCGCTGCCGTGGACACCGCGCGCGGCGAGCTTTCCGATGCCCGCGCCGCGCTGGAGCTTGCCGAGGAGATGGGGGATGACCCCGACGCCGTCGCCCTTCGCGAGGAGGCTACAGCCACGGCTGAGCGCCTGGCCCGTGCCATCGATGAGCTTGAGCTTTCGAGCTGGTTTACCGGTGAGTTCGATCACGGCGATGCCATTGTGACCATCAAGCCCGGACAGGGTGGTCTGGAGGCCCAGGACTGGACCTTCATGCTCTTTAAGATGTACATGAAGTACTGCCAGCGTCGCGGCTGGAAGGTCACCATCAACGACTGTCCCGCGGCCGAGGTCATCGGCATCGACCGCGCGACCTTTACCGTCGAGGGCAAGGACGCATTTGGCATGCTGCGCGCCGAGGCCGGCGTCCACCGCTTGGTTCGCATTAGCCCCACCGACGACAAGAAGCGCCGCCAGACCACGTTTGCCGGTGTCGAGGTCATTCCCGTACTGCCCAATGATATCGACATCGAGATTAGTCCCGACGATATCCGCGTGGACGTGTATCACGCGAGCGGCCCGGGCGGCCAGGGCGTCAACACCACCGACTCCGCCGTACGCGTGACGCATTTTCCCAGCGGCATCGTTGTCACTTGCCAAAACGAACGCAGCCAGATTCAAAACAAGGCCGCGTGCATGCAGATTCTCAAGGCCCGTCTGTACGAGATCGAGCTCGAGAAGCGTGCCGAGGCGCTCGACGAGATCCGCGGACCCAAGACCACGATCGGTTTTGGCAACCAGATTCGCAGCTACGTGCTCTACCCGTATCGGATGGTCAAGGACCTGCGTTCGGGCGTGGAGACCAGCAACGTCGAAGCCGTTCTCGACGATGGCGATCTGGATCCGTTTGTGATCGGCTACCATCGCTGGGCTACCGGCAACGCCGATGCGGAAGGCTCGGACGCCTAGGCACATGGTTGGCTCCGGGTCGATGCAAACACTTCGCAGGGGTGGTATTTGCTCGATGAATCGGTAGAATCGAATACAGCAAGAAGTTCAAAGCGCACTCGTTTGGGTGCGCTTTTTTGAGGGAGGCAGCATGGCATATCGTCTGGACATCAAGCGCATTCTTTCGCTGAACTTCTTTCACGATCTGCCCAAGATTATGCTGGGCTGCGCCCTGGCAGCCATCGCGACGGACCTGTTTTTGATCCCCAACGGTCTTGCTGCCGGCGGCGTTACGGGTCTCGCCACGATTATCCAGGCGGTCGGCGCCTCGCATGGCATATCGCTTCCCGTCGGTATCCAGACCATCGTGATGAATGCCTTGCTGCTGCTGGTCGTTATGCGCGAGGGCGGCATGTTCTACGTGGTGCAGACGGCGACGGGTTTTGTGCTGCTGGGCTTTTTCACCGACCTGTTCGCTCCGTTTGTGGCGCCGCTGGCACATGCCGATCTGATGCTGCCCGCTATGTGGGGCGGCATTATCACGGGCATCGGCTACGGCATGGTGCTGCGCGCCGGCGCCAACACTGGCGGCTCGGACACCATCGGTCAGATTATCTCGCGCAACACATCGCTACCGGTGGGCTCCACCGTCATGGCGATCGATGTCGCCGTGTGCGCGCTCTCGGCTCCGGTCTTCTCGGTCGAAAACGCGCTGTATGCAGGCCTTTCGATGGTCATTAGCGGTTATGTGATCGATGCTGTGGTCGACGGCGGCAACAGGCGCCGTATGGTGCTCATCATCTCGGACAAGTTTCCCGATATCGCGGCCGACATCATGTATGGCCTGGGCCGCGGCTGCACCAAGTTTAAGGCGACCGGTATGTACTCGGGCGCCGAGAAGCCGGTGATCATGGTCATCGTGAGCCGTCGCGAGCTCAATACGCTCAAGACGATCGTGCGCGAGCGCGACCCGCGCGCCATCGTGACCGTGGCCGACGTTACGGAAACTTTCGGTGAGGGCTTCAAGGACATTAACGCGTAGGGCCGACTGCGTTCCGTCCAAAAGCTGTCTCTTATACACATCTGACGCTGCCGACGATCTTACGCGTGTAG
>URZN01000088.1 GCA_900552345.1 uncultured Collinsella sp.
GAGCATATACGGCCAGGCACGCTCGGCAAACGAACGGGCCGAGACGATCGGCGCCATCGGCAACATGCGGCGGGCAGCCTCACCCTGTCGAACGAGCATCATCAGCAGCGAGCAGGCCTCAGGCTTGCCAGCGGCCATCGGGATGTCGTCGAAAGATCGATTGCGGTCCACGTGCGCCTCGAGCGCGCCATCGACCTCACCCGGCTCAAGCCCGCCGAGCAGCTGCGCCGCGCGGTCGAGCATGTCGACCGGACCGTCAAGCGTCGAGAGCGCCCGCGCCAGCACGCGCTCCATGCAATCCTCCACCGCGTTGAGCGTCACGAGCTCCTGCGGCACCACGGCAGACGTGCGGTTGCGCACGCGCGCCACAAACTCGAGCGTCGACAGGTATACGTCACCAAAGGGTGCATAATCGCCCTGGTAGCCACCGCAAAGCGCGGGCGCCGCCAGCGCGTACTCAGTTTTGGACAGCGGGGTCAACGCCATCGCACCCAGCTCGAGCGCCGTATCCTCCAGCATGAGGCCCAGCGTGCGAGAGCGCAGGCGCTCGGCGTCGCCCGCCGACACATCGCGGTCGAGCACACGCGCGGCATCCGGCGCATCACGCTCAACCGTACGAATATGCAGGCGCTCGGCAATGGCGCGAACGGCGGCGCAACGGGCGGCTTCGGCCTCTTCCTGCGCCGGCGTAAAGATGCGGTTGCGCCCCAGCACCAGGCCGACCACATTGCGCGGACCCAGGGCGTCGACGGCAAGCGCCGCCAGTAGGGACGACGGCAAGTCGCCCTCGAGCGCCACCACGGCGCGCGACGTACCGCGGGCGCGGGCGTTATCGCGAACGGCGAGCACCAGCGCCTGCCACAGCCATTCCTCGGAGCGAAACTCGGGCAGCTCGTGGTCCTCCAAGGCATCGAGCATCACACCGCGCTGGATCTCCTGAACCAGTAGGCTCTCCTCAAAACACGGCGCTTGGGCCACCACGCGGCCGCAGTCGTCGAGCACAAACGAGCCGCCGGTATACACCGATTCGTCGTACGCACCAATCGGCGCCATGCAGGCAAACCACACGCTGCGCTTGGATGCGATCTTGCGGTAGGCTCCGCTGCGCACGGCGGCGATCGCGGCGGTCTCGCGGTCGGTCATATCGAATGCGTTGAACTGGAAATAGGCAATGAGATCGACACCGGTCGGCAGCATCTCGAGCTCGCGGTCCAGGTCAAAGATCACCGCGATGCGCACGCCGTCCACGTCGAACACCGGCGGCGCCCAACGCGCGTCGTTGCTCTCGCCACGCTGCAGGGCAATGCTCGAACGGGCCGGCACCACATGGCCGTCCTTGAGCATCATGTAGTCGAGCAGGGGCTGGCCCTCAAACGAAACTGCCGCGGGCACGATGCAGATCATATCGAGCTCTTGGATACGCTCGGCGACGCCGGTCAAGCCGGCAAGTATGTCGTGCTCAAAGTCGGCAGCGCCCACCAGGCCGCCGGGCAGGGCTCCCATAAAGAGCGGAGCCGGCACGCACAACACGCGCGCACCGCGCTCATGGGCCAGGCGCGCCTGGTCCTCGATGCGACCGCAGATACCCTCAATATCACCCAGGCGCATATCGATCTGTGCAAGTGCGAGCTTCATGGCTCAGCCCTTTCCGTCGTAAACCGTCGCTATCGCAGTAAAAGCGCCGGCCGCATGATGCAGTCGGCGCTCGCATGTGCATATGCTAGCTATGATACCCCGAGCGGGGGCGCGCTCCTAGAACGTCGCGGACCACAGCCCGTGCAGGTTGCAATAGGCATAGACGGTACCGGTCTTGGAGCCGCCGGCAAAAAACGTCGCGGGCTTCATGCCGGGCTCAAGGTAATGGACCTCCAGACGGCCCTCGGCCTCAAGGGCGATCCACTCGATGTAGTGCTCGGGCACCATAGGGTGCTCGACCGAGCCCACGCGCGCACGGATCACGTGACCGTCGCGCTCGCTCTCGACGACCGGCACGTGCTTCTCGTGCGCCGCGTCCTCGGTGTTCGCGGTCAGCTCTGTGCAGCCGGCGGGGGTTGCAACGTCGTTGCCAAGGGCGGCAATGAGCTTGCCGTCGGGGTCCTTAAAGAATTTCGCCATGATGTTCTCCTTTGCTGATGTGCCGATGTTCTCGATGCTTCTTATGCCCAAAGGCAAGCGAACCATCCACGGCATCGCAAATGAACACATAACGAGCGGGGACGATGGGGCAACGTGCGCTATCCGCCCTGGCGGCCCCACCCGAGCGGGTTAGCGCCCGTCGCCGCCGAGCAGTGCCAGAACATCCTCGCGGGTAAACAGCGCCGAGGAGATGCCGTCGCCGCCGAGCACGCTGTTGACCAGGTCGCGTTTGGACTCCTGCATCTGCATGATGCGCTCCTCGATCGTGTCCTTGGCGATGAGCTTGTACACGGTCACGGTATGTTGCTGGCCAATACGGTGCGCGCGGTCGGTCGCCTGGTCCTGCGCGGCCACGTTCCACCACGGGTCGTAGTGGATGACCACGTCGGCCGCCGTCAGGTTGAGGCCCACGCCGCCCGCCTTGAGCGAGATCAGAAACACCGGCACCTCGCCCGCCTGGAACTGCGCGACCATCTTGGCGCGGCTCTCCTTAGACGATGCGCCCGTGAGCTTAAGAAAGCCGATGTCCTCCTTGGCCAGGCGCTTGCCAATGATATCGAGCATGCCCGTGAACTGGCTGAACAGCAGAATGTGGTGCCCGCCGTCGAGCGCACCGTGCACGAGCTCCATGCAAGCGTCGAGCTTGGCGCTCCCTGCCTTGTAGTCCTCGTAGTGTAGATGCGGGTCGCAGCAGATCTGGCGCAGCTTGGTGAGCTCGGCGAGCACCTTGAGCTTGTCTTTCTTAAACTCGGATGCCTCGCGATGCTGCACCTGCTGGGCGATACGGTCTTGGTTGGCCAGGTAGAGCTTGCGCTGCTCGCCGGTGAGCTGTGCCATGACGGTGTCTTCGATCTTCTCGGGCAGGTCGGCCACCACGTCTTCCTTAACGCGGCGCAGCACAAACGGCGACACGAGCGCTTGCAAGCGAGCGGCGCTGTCACCCTCGGCGTGCTCGACCGGGCTTTCGAAGCGCTTGGCAAACGACTCGCGCGAGCCAAGCAGGCCCGGCATCAAAAAGTCGAAGATGCTCCAGAGCTCGGACAAGCGGTTTTCGATGGGCGTGCCCGTCAGGGCAAAGCGCACGCCGGCAGGCAGACGCTTGGCGGCGTGCGCCACCTGCGTGAGCGGGTTTTTAATGTACTGGGCCTCGTCGAGCACCACACGGGCAAAGTCCTGCTCGGCATACTCGTCGATATCGCGCCGCATGAGGTCATACGACGTTATGACCACGTTATGCTCGTCAGCGCCGGCTATCTGCACGCGGCGCTGCGCCTTGGCGCCCACGATAGCGCACACGTCGAGCGAAGGCGCAAAGCGCTCCAGCTCGGCGGTCCAGTTATACACGAGCGACGCAGGGCACACCACGAGCGTGGGCTTGGCATCCCCCGCCTCCACGCGCGCCAGGATATGCGCGATCATCTGCAGTGTTTTGCCCAAGCCCATATCGTCGGCCAAGATACCGCCGAGGCCCAGGTGCTCGAGCGAGCCGAGCCACTGGTAGCCGTCGACCTGATAGCCGCGCAGTGTGGCCTTGAGCGAGACCGGCACCGTAAAGTCCATCTTGCCGAGCGTATCCAAGCGCTCGACGGTGCGACGGAACGCAGCGTCGCGATCGGCTTCGAGCTCGGGCGTGCGCGCAAGCATGCTGTCGACAAACAGGGTACTCGACGCGGGAAGCGACACGCCGTCGAGCAGGTCGACAGCATCGACCCCCAGGTCCTCGGCAAGACCAAACGCGGCGCGGGCACCCTCGTCCAGGCGAATGATGTCGCCCGACGTGAGACGCGCAAACGTCTGGTGACGCTTGTAGGAGTCAAGGTAGATGGCAAGGTCTGCCGCCGAAAGGCCGCTCGCGCCCAGTTCGACATCGAGCAGGTTACTCTTGACGGTCGCGCGCACCGAAAGCTTGGGCGCAGGGCGGACCGAGACCTGGCGCAGGCGGTCACTGAGCATGACCTCGCCCAGCTCGGACAGGGCAGACAGGCCCTCGGTCAGCAAGTGGAACAGGCTCTCGTCATCGCGTTCCTCAAACGCCAGGCCGCCCTCGTAAAAGTCGAAATACAGGGCCGCCGTATCCATAACGCGAAACTCTGCCATCTCGTCGCGCGGCGGCACGCCCGGGCGCCGCTCTTCGAAGGGGCTGCCCGGAGCGCCCAGGCTAAAGAGATCTGCCGACCAGTCGCCGTAGGAAACCGTAATCTTGCAGGTCACAAGCCCGTCATCGACACCGATTGCCATGGCAAAGCTCGGCTCGGGCGCCACGGTGTCGAGCACGGCGGGAGCGGTGAGGCCAGTGTATTCGCGCAGCACGGGCAGTGCCATGCGGCAGAATTCGCCCACCTGTTCGGCGGCGATATGGACCGGCGTGCGACAGGGCAGCAGACGCGACAGAAACGGTGCGGCATGCTGGGCAAACGCCGCATCGGCGCGGCGCGCGCGGTGCGTGTCGACCAGATAGGCAACGTCGCCCGAGACAAAGCAGTACATATCGGCGGGCAGACGCAGGTCGTAGCTGCCACCGGCCGCCGGCGCGATCTTGGCGGCAAGGAGCGGCGGCTGTTTTGCCGAGGCCTCGTCCTCCCCCACCGGCGACAACTCAACCGCTACCTCGTAGGAACGATGCGTCGTCGTTCCCCGCGACCAGGCGGGCTCAAAGGAAATGGTCCGGCCACACAGCAAGTCCAGCATGTATACGATGTCATGCTCGGACAGCGGCAGTTGACGCTCGGCGACAAAGCCGCTGCGTGCAAAATCGTACGACGCCGAACGCGAACTCGTGATGTCGCTCAGATACACAACCGTTGCCACAACAAGGTCGAGCAGACGCACCGAAACCTCGTCAAAGGCCTCGGGCGTATGGAGGAATGTGAGCTTCTTGCCGTACGAGAACGTGCCGCCGCGCACGTAGGCGGCGGCCATGCCGTCGATGTCCTTGACCACGTAGGACACCGAGCCGCATCGGATGCGAAGCTCGAGCGCCCAGCTAAAGCGGTCGGCGAACAGCGGATTGTAGTACGGCACCAGCGAGGGCTCCAACACCGCCTTGGGGGCATCGGGGTCGACAGTGCCGGCGAGCTTGCGGCGCATGCCCGCCAACTCATCCATGCGCGCGTCCGAAAGATCGGAGAGCGCCTTCATGAGGCTCGGGCTCGTGGGAACTGGCGCCGGGAAGGGAAAGTTAGGGTTGACCGCCGGTGCGGCAGACGCAGGACGCGCGGCTTGCTTGGGCGCCGCCGTAAACGTGCGGACCGGCGTGCGCAGCCCCTCAACAGGCTCAATGCCGCTGGCGTCCAGGTACGCTAGCGCCGTGGCGATGGCGTGCTTGCACATGCCGGGGTAGCGATAGGCAGCGGGGCAATCGCAGTCGTAGTCGATCACCTCGTGCTCGTCCATGTCGAGCGCCACGTGCGTCTTGTACAGGTCACCGCGCGAGCCGCGCACTGAACCCTCAACCGTCACGTTCTTGGAGAAGCGCGAGCCGCTGTCCTCGATCGACAGCACGGCGCCGTTGAGCATGAGCGAGCGGCCCTTCATAAAGGTGCCGCTCAGCGCCGCCTCTTTCCGGAGCGCCTGCACAAACGTCCCCTGCGCCATCACTTCCTCCAATCTCGCGCGGACCAGCAACGCCGTCCCTAGATAACCGTCACGCGGCCCTGGTTACCCACGATGGCCTTGGCCTCGGCCAGCAGCGGAATCGAGCGCGCGTTGACCTTGGCAGGTACCTCGGCGCGCAGCACGCGCCCGTCTACCTGCTCGATAAAGATCTCCACGCGGTCGCCGCCCGGGTTAGCGGTGAGCACCGTGGCCAGGCGCGCCATATTGCCCTGGCTAAAGCGGCTGTTGGGCACCATGACCTCA
>URZN01000089.1 GCA_900552345.1 uncultured Collinsella sp.
TGGGAGGTCGTGCGATGATCTACCTGGATAACGCGGCGACGACCATGCACAAGCCACAAACGGTCATCGATGCCGTGACGCAGGCGATGTACTCGCTCGGCAATGCCGGACGCGGCGCCACGTCGGGTGCCCTCGATGCCGCTCGTACGATTCACGCTTGCCGTGCCAAGCTCGCGCACCTTTTGGGTTGCCCGAGGGCGGACCATGTGTGCTTTACGCCCAACTCTACGGCGGCGCTCAACACGGCGATTAACGGCGTGGTGCGTCCCGGCGAGCGCGTGGTCACGACGGTGCTCGAGCACAACTCGGTGCTACGTCCGCTTAATCGCTTGACGACGGAGCAGGGTGTGACGGTTGAGCATGCGGGTTGCGATGCGAGCGGCGTGCTCGACTACGATGAGCTCGAGCAGCTGGTCACGCCGGGCACGCGTGCTGTGGTGGTGACGCACGCCTCCAATGTGACCGGCAACGCGGTCGACATTGCACGCGTAGCTGCCATGGCCCATGCGGCCGGTGCGCTCGTGATCGTCGATGCCTCGCAGTCTGCCGGCACGGCGCATATCGATATGCAGGCCATGGGGCTCGACGTCGTGTGCTTTACCGGCCACAAGGGGCTGATGGGCCCGCAGGGCACCGGCGGTCTGGCCGTGGCGGAGTGTGTCGACGTGGCGCCCTGGGCCATGGGCGGCACGGGCGTGCACAGCTTCGATGCACTGCAGCCGCTTGAGTGGCCCACGCGCCTGGAGGCGGGCACGCTCAACGGTCACGGCATCGCGGGACTTTCCGCGGGTCTCGACTTTATCGAGGCTCAAGGTGGAGTCGAGGCGATTGCGGCACACGAGCGAGCACTGGCGGATCGCTTCCTTGCCGGTGTGCGCGAGATTCCGGGGATTAAGCTCTATGGTGCCTTTGACCAGCCGGCGCGCTCTGCGATTGTGTCGCTCAACGTGGGCGATATCGATTCGGCCGAGATCTCGGATGCACTCATGCAAGGGTGGGGGATTGCGACGCGCCCCGGCGCCCATTGCGCTCCGCTCATGCACCGCGCGCTGGGGACCGAGCGTCAGGGTGTCGTTCGCTTCTCGTTTGGGTATTTCAACACGAACGAGGAAGTCGACACCGCGATTGACGCTTTGCGCGATTTAGCCTGCTAAAGCGTATATACTTGCGGGACGGGTCTTTTGCCCGTCCCGTTTTTGTTTTGATTCGAAAGGTGCTCTCATGGCCTCATCCGCCTCGCGTGGTCTACGCTCCGACCATGTCGTTACCGTCGGCATCGCCCTATTCTCGATGCTCTTTGGCGCCGGCAACCTCATTATTCCGCCGCTGCTGGCGCTGCAGGCAGGCTCTGCCACGCCGGTTGCCATGCTCGGCTTTCTCATAGCTGCTATCGGTTTGCCCGTCATGGGATTTATCGCCGTCGCGCTCGCCGGTACGGCCCGCGAGCTGGCCGGCCGCGTGCATCCCAAGTTTGGCGAATTCTTCGTTGCGGCGGTCTATCTGGCCATCGGTCCGTGCCTGGCCATTCCTCGCACAAGCTCTACGGCGTTCGAAATGCTGGTGCCGCTGCTACCCGAGGGCGTTTCGCTCGGCACGGAACGTCTGGTGTTTGCCATCGGGTTCTTCGTCGTCGCGTTTGTGCTCACGCTGCGCCCGGGTGTCATCACACGCGTGCTCGGCCGCATTACGGGCCCCGCGCTTATCGCGCTCATCGTGCTGGTTGTTGGTGCTGCTGTGATCTCGCCGCTGGGACCGGCTGCCGCGCCTCAGGCTCCCTACGATGCGGGCACTGCCGTGCAAGGCTTTTTGACCGGCTACCAGACCATGGACCTGCTCGCGTCGCTCGCCTTTGGCATCATCATCGCTGAGACCATCCATGAGCTCGGCGTTACCGACGATAGGCGCGTGGCCTTCGAGATTTCGCGTTCCGGTGTGATTGCCGGCGTGCTCATGGCCATCATCTACTGCGGCCTGGCGCTTGCCGGAATGCAGCTCGGCACCGTGATGCCCGATGCTACCAACGGCGCCGCCATCCTTGCCCGCTCTGCCTCCATGCACTTTGGTCTTGCCGGCACGGTCGTGGTCTTTGCGATCTTTTTCCTCGCCTGCATGAACGTGTGTATTGGCCTTATCAGCTGCTGCTCGCGTTACTTCTGCGAGACGTATGTGGTCGAAGGGGGAGCGGAGGCTTCCGAGGAGGCCATGCGCCGTCCCTTTGCGATTCTCGCCTTTGTGTTCGCGGCGTTTTCGTGCGTGCTCTCCAACGTAGGCCTCGACGTGATTCTTATGTTCTCGGTGCCTATGCTCAACGCCTTGTATCCCGTTGCCATCGTGCTGGTGCTTATGGGCCTGGTGCACGGTTTTTGCGACGCTCATCCGCAGGTGTGGGTCTGGGTCGGCGGCGTTGTCGCGGTGCAGAGCGTAATCACTTCGGTTCGCGATGCGTTCTTTGCTGGCGCGTGGCTACCGTTCGATGCGTTGCCGCTGGCAGATATCGGTGCTGCGTGGGCACCGGTTGCCGTGGTTGCCTTTGTAATCGGCCTGCTCCATAGTCGTTTTGTTGCACATTCGAGGAGCTAAGGCATCAATGCTTGCACAGGCGGGGAGTCTCCCCTATAATTTCCTTCGCTTTGGGACACGCAAGGTTTAGACCTTAGCTGCTCAACACCTTCGGGACGTGGCGCAGTTTGGTAGCGCGCCTGCTTTGGGAGCAGGATGTCGCAGGTTCAAATCCTGTCGTCCCGACCATATCTTGCGGGCGTAGTTCAATGGTAGAACCCCAGCCTTCCAAGCTGATGACGCGGGTTCGATTCCCGTCGCCCGCTCCATAGGATAGTTTTAACGGCTCTGGCTCCATTTGGTGCCAGAGCCATTTTCATATACATGCCGGGACCCCACATCCCCACCTAAGTTGCGGTGAAATAGTTCCTGGATTAGCCGCAAAAGCTGTGGTCCAGGAACTATTTCACCGCAACTTATTGAGGCCGAGCGGGGTGGGTCGATGATGGGTTCTGTTATCGAGAAGATGAGGGCAGCCGGTCAGGAGTCTGCGTAGGGTTTTGTGGTTGGTATACCGTAGCCGCGCATCATGGAGCCGAACGCTTTGACATCGTAGGTGTCTGAGAGTTTGAAATGAATGACGTTGTGGCCCATGGCGCGCAGGTTCGCGTCGCGCACGAGGGCAGCTCGATAGGTTTTTGCCGCAGTGTGTTCCGGATCATTTTGGGCATCGTCCTCAAACTTGCCTAGTCCATGCAGCTCAGCCAGCATCCAAGAGCCGTTTGGCATCTGCCAGCCGTAATCTGCCAAATAATAGCCGGCGTTTCCCGGTCGAGTGATTTCAACCTGAAGTTCGGGTGCGGCAACTCCCGCCAGAATCATTGCCGCCCGTGCTTCGGATTCTCCACCGTTATCCGATCTGCCATCCATATGTTCAAAAACATCAAACGCACGCGCGATGCCATGCAGCCCTCGGCAATTAGCCTGCGCGTATGCCCGCAGTTCTTCGCGCTCGACATCGTACTCACGGGCCAAGCCATCGACATAGCCCAGCGCATAGCGAAACGCGGTCGTTCGGGCGATGTCGACCACCGTGCGATATGGATCCGTTAACGTAAACGGGCCGAGCTCCCATACGTCGCCCGGTCGCCAGCGTCGGTATTCAACGAATTCGTACATATCGCGTCTGGTGGAACGCGGCAGCAGCACTTGCACCTTGTCGAGAAGCGTGTGTGCAGAGCCGATGCCATAGAGCAGTGCCGCTGTTGCTCCGCAAAACACGGCATCCGGTTCAACGATCGCAATGGCGGATGCCAATTGAAAGATGCGATCTTCGACGCCGAGGTCATTCCAATACGCGGGATCAGCGTAGACATGGTTGTAGAGTCGAATAATCATTTCTTTTTGCATGAGCGCGTAGGCGCAGCGTTCATCCCATTTTTTGGTAGCTACAAACAAGCGCCCGCCATGATGAGCCTCGAATAACCGGAAGAACAGCTCTACTTGCGGTTTGGAACAGCGTTTATCGTGACTCATTTTCGACCCCATGGTCTCGAGGGGGAGTGAATGACACTACGCTATCCCATATTTGGTCCGCCAGACCTTGCCATGAACTGACCAAAAGCTTGACGGTGCAGGTCAGAGTCATGAGTTTGAGCCAAACATTTCGGCAAACGGTTGATTAGTGCCCCTCGGCGGCACTAATCAACCACCCATACAGAAAGTTGCGGTGAAATAGTTCCTGAAAAGCTCGAATAAGCCTAAATCCAGGAACTATTTCACCGCAACTTAAGAGGGGATGGGGCTGAGTGGCGGGCGATGCCGTTGCCTGTCGGTTAGTGGCGGGATTGGTGGCGGAGTTTGTCGATGGTGGCGTCGGTGCTGCGGTTGCGGGCTTCGGCTGCGGTTTGGCGCTTGTGACGGTAATCGATCATGCCTTGGATGATGGGCTTGCCAAAGCTCACGACATCATCGTTGTAGATGGCGGTTCGGGCTGCGAGGAGGCAGTCGGTAAAGTCCATATGCGTTTTGCCGAACAGTTTGATGGCAAGGGCGACAACGGTGGGCTCGTCGACCATGACGTCATCGAGCAGCCTTTTCATGGCCGCAGCAATCTCAACGCGGGGAACCTTATAGACGTCTCGCAGTGTGACCACGACGCGCGTGATGATTTCGGGGTAGACGCGAGCGGTGCGCGTGGCGATGACCTTGGCGGCGCGCGGTGAAAGAACTTCGTCGTCGTCAAGCAGGTAGCGCAGGATGACGGTCTCGTCGATGATGGTGCTACTCATGGATATCTACTTCCTCGGGGCCCAAAATCGAATCGTCACTTTCTGTGGCAAGGTATTCAATCCAGGCATTGCGCTCCTCGGCGCGGCGATTGGGGTCACCATATGCTTTGAGCGATTCATAGGCGGCGGTGCCGTCCTTTGAGCGCACGGCGACCGGCTGAAAGGGGAGTTTGTGCATCAAAATGCTTTGCGCGACAAATAAACGGACAGCCTCGGCGAGCGATGTGCCCATGGCGTCGTAAAGACGCTCGGCATGCTGCTTGTCTTCCTCGCGAATGCGCACCTGCAGGATGGCTCTTTTTTGAGTCGATGACATCACTGGCCCCCTTAATGAGCGTGCAATATAGTCGGTCAAATGCGGCATGTGCCGATACTTGAGCATCTTATAACGATTACTTTATTTCGCTCAAGTAAATAACCATTAACACGAATACAAGCGTAGTACATCCAAAATGAGAGCGCGTAAAAATCTCAGAGGTGTACGCGTGTAATACACTCACCTTTATAGCTTCTAGAGAATAATTCCAACCTGCCAAAACCCCTGCAATACACTCGTATTGCAGGGCCTATGCTCAAGTTTGCCCCCTGCAACTGCGTATATTTAACCTGTATATCGTTGGAGGAATTCTATCGAAGTGCCTGTTTCGCCGCATGCACTCGATACGCCGATGCCGGACCACGGGCGGTCCGGGGCTACGTCGACAGGATCTCTCCGGCATGGGATTCAGGAGGGAGTGAACAACATGGGCAATAAACGAGTCGTGGCTGATTCTTCACGCTGCATTGGGTGCCAAACCTGTATGGCGGCGTGCATCGAAGCACACGATATTCCCGGCAACATCGCCGCACCTCGCTTGCGCGTAACGCGCACCTACGAGATTTCCGCGCCGGTGGCATGTCACCACTGCGAGGATGCCCCGTGCGCCAAGGCCTGCCCCACGGGCGCCTTGTTCTTTGATCCAAAGAACCATCGTATCGGCGTTAACGAGGACAACTGCATCGGCTGCAAGAGCTGCATGGAGGCTTGCCCTTACGGCGCGCGTTACCTCGTTCACAGCGAGGATGGCTATTTCGGCTCCGAGTTGAACGAATACGAGAGCGTCGCCTATGAGAACATGCCGAAGATGACGGTGGACAAGTGCGACTTCTGCATCGAGCATTCCGGCGACGGAAAGCCCGATCCCGTATGCGTGAAGG
>URZN01000090.1 GCA_900552345.1 uncultured Collinsella sp.
CTACACGCGTAAGATCGTCGGCAGCGTCAGATGTGTATAAGAGACAGGTGCATACCCCCATCAGGTTGTGCAGGCACCTCGCGAAAAACGGCTCAAAGCGAGCGCCTGCCGGATTACAAACTTAAGCCAACGTTACGTTGTGCAGCTCAAAGCGGTCGCCCACGTTGCGCGAAATCGAGTACTCAAACGCGGCGCCGCTGTCCAAAAAGCCAATCTGGTTGAGCTCGAGCAGGGGAGAGCCGGGCTTGGTGTTCAGGCGCTTGGCCTCTTCCTCGGTTGCCGCCACGGCACGAATGGTGCGGTGGAAGCTCGAGATCTTAAGCCCGCATTGCTCGCGGATATAGCTGTAGACCGACGCGTACAGGTCCTTTTTCTTCAGGCCCGGGATCAGCTCGAGCGGCATATAGGTGTACTCGATAACGATGGGCAGGCCATCGACCTCGCGTACGCGCACGATGTGATAGGCAAAGTCGTCTTCGGCCATTCCCAGCTGGGAGGCAACCTCTGCCGGCGGATTGACGATCGAGAAATCGTAGACCACCGAGGCAACCTTCTCACCGCGATGCTCGTAGGTAAAGCCCTGCGCGCGGTCGTTTCTGCCTTGGAAAAACGCTTTGCCGGGAAGCCCCGCGGTGTCCTTGACGTAGGTGCCCGATCCGCGACGGCTCGTGACCAAGCCTTCCTCGGTAATTTGCTCAATTGCTCGTTTGACGGTGATCTTGGAAACGCCATACAGCTCGCAGAACTCAACGACAGTGGGTAGCTTGTCGCCGGGCTTAAGGGCGCCATCCTCGATACTGCGACGAATATCCGCAGCTATTGACTCATATTTGGGAATCATGGAACCCCCTTTCTAACATGAATGCCTGTAAAAGAAAGTATACCTACTATAAAAGCATCTATATGGCTTTAATCAAAGAAGTTCGAGAAAGAAAAACAAAAAAGACGCTTTACATAAAAAATTAGAGCGCTATAGTTATAGATAACAAGCGAAATGCATGAGCATCGCCTGTACCGCTTGGAGACGGATTTGTTTTGGTGGGTCGGATATCCGGATAACCGGTGCGCGCCCGCGCCGGATTACCCGCCAAAGCAAACCCGCCTCCAATCGGAGGCTCAAAGACACGAAAGCGAGGACTTCGATGGCACAGTATCAGCTGCCCAGCGACTTTTTCTTTGGCGCGGCCATGTCCGGTCCGCAGACCGAGGGCCAGTGGAACCAGGGCGGCAAGCTCGAGAACCTGTGGGACACCTGGTCCATGCAGGATCTGGGCTCGTTCTATAACCGCGTGGGTTCCTATGCCGGTAACGACTTTATGGCCAAGTACAAGGACGACCTTCGCATCATGAAGGACCTGGGCCTGGATACCTATCGCACCTCCATCCAGTGGAGCCGCCTGCTCGATGCCGACGGCAACCTCAACGAGGAGGGTGCTGCGTGGTACCACGAGCTGTTCCGCGCTTCCCGCGAGGCAGGCCTGGAGCCGTTCGTCAACCTTTACCACTTCGATATGCCCACCTATCTCTTTGACCGTGGCGGTTGGGAGAGCCGCGAGGTCGTCGAGGCCTACGCGCATTACGCCGACGTCGCCTTCCGCGAGTTCGGTCAAGAGATCAAGTACTGGTTTACCTTTAACGAGCCCATCGTCGAGCCCGAGCAGCGCTACCAGGAGGGCGTGTGGTTCCCGCAGCTCCACGACTTCAACCGTGCTCGCACCGTGCAGTACCACATTTCGCTGGCGCACGCGCTGGCTGTTGCCAACTATCGCAAGGCCTATGACAAGGGCGCCGTTCGCGCCGATGCCAAGATCGGCATGATCAACTGCTTCACCCCGGTCTACACCAAGGAGAACCCCAGCGAGGCAGACCTCGAGGCCGTGCGTATGACCAGCGGCATCAACAATCGCTGGTGGCTCGACCTTATCACCAAGGGCGAGCTTCCCGCCGACGTGCTCGACAGCCTGGTCGAGGGCGGCGTCAAGCTTCCGTTCCGCGCCGGTGACCAGGAGATCCTCAAGCAGGGCGTCGTTGACTGGCTTGGCTGCAACTACTACCATCCCACGCGCGTCCAGGCGCCGGCGAGCAAGATCGACCAGTACGGTCTGCCGCACTTTGCCGACGAGTACGTGTGGCCCGATGCCGTCATGAACAAGAGCCGCGGCTGGGAGATTTACCCGAAGGGCCTCTACGACTTTGGCATGGACTGCGCCAAGAACTATCCCGATCTTGAGTGGTTCGTCTCCGAGAACGGCATCGGCATCATGGACGAGTACAAGAATCGTGACGCCGAGGGAACCATTCAGGACGACTATCGCGTCGACTTTGTGCGCCAGCACCTTGAGTGGGTCGCCAAGGCCATTGACGAAGGGGCCAAGTGCCGCGGCTACCACTACTGGGCCGTCATTGACAACTGGTCCTGGGCAAATGCCTTCAAGAACCGTTATGGCTTTGTCGAGGTCGACCTCATGGACGGCTATCAGCGCCGTCTTAAGAAATCGGCAGCTTGGCTCAAGCAGGTCGCCACGACCCACGTGGTGGATTAGCGATCGGGCGCTCAGCCCCAAAACGGGCGCTCAGCCCCTGCGCAAACGCGCAATAACATTGGCACATCTGGTGGCAGAGGGCGACAGACCACCGTGCACATAGGAAAAGGCCGGATTTGAAAGTTAGGAGCAATCATGGCCAGTGACAACGGAAAGAGCTTCCTCGACAAATTTGCCGAGGTCTCTGCGAAGGTGGGAAACCAGGTTCATCTGCGTTCCCTGCGCGATGCCTTCGCGACCATCACGCCGCTCTATATCCTTGCGGGTATCGCGGTTCTTATCAACAACGTCGTGTTCCCTCTGTTCCCGCTCGATGCGGCGGGCCTCGCCAACCTCCAGACCTGGGGCTCGGCAATCACCCTGGGCACCCTTAACGTGTCCGCCATTATCCTGGCCGGTCTGATTGGCTACAGCCTCGCCAAGAACGAGCGTTTCGATAACCCGCTTGCCTGCGTGGTTGTCGCTATCTCTGCCTTCGTCATCATGATGCCGCAGCAGATCACCGCCACCCTTGCCGCCACGAGCCCGCTTCTCACCGACAAGATCACCTCCGCCGAGGTCACCGGTGCCCTTTCGACCGCCAACACCGGTACCAACGGCCTGTTCTCGGCCATCATCATCGCCCTGCTCTCCACGACGCTCTTCATCAAGATCTCGGGCGTCGAGAAGCTCAAGGTCAAGCTGGGCGAGGGCGTACCTCCTGCGGTCTCCAACTCCTTCAACGTCATGATCCCAATGCTGCTCAACCTCTCGATCTTCGCTATCGCCTCGGCCCTGCTCGCCGTCTGCGCCGGCACCGACCTGTGCACCATCATCTCCACCTGCATCTCCAACCCGCTCAAGAGCATCATGAACGCCGGTCCGTGGGCTGTCATCCTCATCTACACCCTCGCCAACCTGCTGTTCTGCGTTGGTATTCACCAGTCCACCATCTCGGGCGCTACCGTCGAGCCGATCCTGACCATGCTCATCGTCGACAACATGGCTACCTTTGCCGCCGGCGGTACCATCCAGCCCGATCACTACATGAACATGCAGATCGTCAACAGCTTCGCCCTCATCGGCGGCTCGGGCTGCACCCTCATGCTGCTGCTCGACACCTTCCTGTTCTCCAAGAACAAGGCCTCCAAGACCGTTGCCAAGATGGCCATTCTGCCTGGCCTGTTCAACATCAACGAGCCGGTCATCTACGGTTACCCCATCGTGTACAACCTGCCGCTCATGATTCCGTTCGTGCTTCTTCCCGACCTGTTCATCGGTGTCACCTATGGCCTGACCTGCGCTGGCATCATCAGCCCCTGCATCGCTCAGGTGCCTTGGACCATGCCGCCCGTCATCAACGCCCTGCTTGCTACGGGCTTTGACTGGCGCGCCGGCGTGTGGCAGGCTCTGGAGCTGGTCATCGGCATGGCTGTCTACCTGCCCTTTATGAGGATCTCCGAGAAGGCCATCGCCAAGCAGGAGGCCCTCGCCGAGCAGAACGCCTAGCGTTTGTCCATTCCACCCTTGCGGGTACCGATGCTTGGTACCGGTACCCGTATCTCCTTTTTTGCCTAAACGTGCAAAACAGGGGAAAGATAACCACAAGGATTTATCCAGTTTGTCGTCTGCGCGCCGCGCAGTTATAAGGAGGAAACCATGAAGAAGATCATGCTTTGCTGCAATGCCGGCATGTCCACGAGTCTGCTGGTCCAGAAGATGCAGTCCGAGGTCGCGAGCCGTGGTCTGGACATCGAGGTCGAAGCCCGTCCTATGAATGAGGCCCACGATCACCTGGACGAGTGCGACATCCTGCTGCTCGGCCCGCAGATCGGCTACACCAAGGGCGACTTTGAGAAGGAGGCCGCCGGCCGTTTCCCGGTCGAGGTCATCAACATGGTCGACTATGGCCGCATGAACGCCGCCGGCATCATCGACCACTGCGTCAGCGTGATGGGCTAGGTGCAGCGCATGGAGGATATGAACGAACTGCAGATGACCTGCTTCGAGATCATCAGCTACGTCGGTACCGCCAAGAGCATGTACATCAACGCCGTGCAGAAGGCCAAGGAGGGCGATTTCGACGCCGCCGAGGAGCTCATTAAGCAGGGCGACGAGGCCTATAACGGCGGCCACGATGTTCACATGGGACTTCTTAAGAAGGAGGCCAATGGCGAGCGCAACGGCGAGGCCCCGCTGATTCTGCTGCACGCCGAGGACCAGATGGCCGGCACCGAGACCATGCGCGTCATGGCCACGGAGCTCCTTGAGGTCCACAAACAGCTACAGGCACTCAAGGCCTAGCTGGCGTTTTCGCCGCGACGGATCGTGCGGTTCGCATACAATCCAGTCCCTTTTGCAGGCGCCGGGAGTCTCCCTCTCCCGGCGCTTTTTGTTTGGCGAGTTGCTGAGCGTCATTGCTCGTTGAGCGGGCGGACGTTTCCCCAGATAAAACCTGCCAAAATAAACCTGTCCCTTTTTGGCAGGTTTTTGTCTTGGGAGCGGTACCATACAGGCAATGTTTAAACGAGAAAGGTGGCTCCCATGGAACCTAAGCAGTACTACATCGGCATTGACGTCGGCGGCACTTCGGTTAAGGAGGGCCTGTTCGACGAGGACGGCAACCTGCTTGCCAAGGCCAGCGTGCCCACGCCTCCCATCGTCGACGCTGCGGGCTTTGCCGCGGTGACCGAGGCTATCGACCAGGTGGTCGCCAAGGCTCAGATTCCGCGCGCCTTTGTGGCGGGCATCGGCCTGGCCGTTCCGTGCCCCATTCCGGCTGCGGGCGATGCCAAGGTCAAGGCGAACATCTCCATCAACCTGCCCGAGCTTAAGATTGCCATTCAGGAGCACTGCCCCGACGCGGTCGTAAAGTACGAGAACGACGCCAACGCCGCCGCCATGGGCGAGGCCTGGCTCGGCTCTGCCAAGGGCGTGCAGAACGTGGTGATGGTCACCATCGGTACCGGCGTGGGCGGCGGCGTCATCATCAACGGCGACGTTGTGTCGGGCGTTGTGGGTGCCGGCGGCGAGATTGGCCACATGTGCCTGAACCCCGACGAGGAGCGTACCTGCGGCTGCGGCGGCCATGGCCACCTGGAGCAGTATTCCAGCGCCACCGGCGTGGTGAGCAATTACCTGGCCGAGTGCAAGGCTGCGGGCGTCGAGCCCATCGAGCTCACCGGTCCTTCCGATTCCAAGGACGTATTCCAAGCCTGCCGCGAGGGCGATAAGCTCGCGCTTGCCGCGGCCGATACCATGGCCGACTACCTCGGCCGTGCCCTGGCGCTCATTGCCAACGTGGTCGACCCCGAGATGTTCCTGATCGGTGGCGGCGCCTCCGCCTCGGCCGATGTCTACCTCGATAAGGTTCGCGAGCACTTTAAGCAATACGCGCTTTCCGCCTCGCGCGAGACGCC
>URZN01000091.1 GCA_900552345.1 uncultured Collinsella sp.
CCGTGAACAAGCGCCAGTGAACCACAGGTCGTAAAGCCCGCGCTCTGCACGCAGCTCACGTCGGTCACACAGGGAATCTCAAAGGCACCGGCAAGCTCGGGGCCAATCTGGGCCGTATCGCCGTCCACCGCCATCTTGCCGCAGATGAGCAGGTCGAAGTCCTCGTCGAGCGCCTCGATGCCGCACTTGAGGGCATAGGTGGTTGCCAGGGTATCGGCACCTGCAAAGGCGCGGTCGGTCAGCAGCAGTGCGTCATCGGCGCCTCGGGCGATGCAGTCGCGCAATAGCGATTCGGTCGCGGGGATGCCCATCGACACCACCGTTACGCGCACGTCCATGCCAAAGCCGATAAAGTCGTCCTTCAGTGCCAGCGCGCATTCCAAAGCGCTCGCGTCAAAGGGATTAATGACCGCCTGTTTGCCATCGCGCACAATCGTATTGGTCTTGGGGTCCATCTTGACCTCGGTGCTTCCCGGCACCGCCTTGACGCACACCACCATATGGAAATCGCTCATCTTCACGCGCCCCCTTTCTGGACGAGCTCATCCAAGAGCTTCTCCGAAAACAGGTTACCGCGACCCAGCTGCCCGGCAGGATCGAGCTGGAGCTTGAGCCGCGCCGACTCGACCATGGCCTCGTGACCGTACATCGTCTCCAAGAAGCCCGCCTTGATCTTGCCGACACCGTGTTCGGCGGAGACGGCGCCGCCCATAGCCGTGACCTCGGAAGCCCACTGGGCAAAGAGTTCTCCGCCGCGGCGGTGATCCTGCGCATCGCGCGGCAGAATATTCACATGCAGATGGTTGTTACCGATGTGCCCCCAGGCGGCAGATTCAAGCCCGCTTTCGGCCAACGTGCGGCGATAGAGGGCGATGACATCGGCCAAGTGTGCGTTGGGCACCGACATGTCCGAGCCCAGTTTGGTGATGGTGGGATCCGTGCGGCGACGCTCGTCGATGAGCATGTTGACGCTCTCGGGCACCGCATGGCGGAAGAATCGCTGGCACTCGCGATCGGCCTCGGTGCGCGCGACCCATGTCGCATCGTCGCTGCCGCCCGCAAGCTCTAGTACCCACCCCAAGTGATACAGCTCCTCTGTCGCTTGGGCCTCGTCATCGCAGTCGAGCTCCACGTAGACACAAACCTTGGCGTCTTTGTCGAGCGCCGGCAGCGAGGCGAACGCGGTCGACTGCTCACGCTGACGACGCAGGATATCCAGGGCGCCCGCATCAAAATATTCGATGGCAGCCGCGTGGGACAGGACGGGGCGCACAGAATCGGTGAAGGACACGGCCTTGTCTTCGCTGTCAAAGAAGCAGCTCACGCCCCAAACGACCGCAGGCGCCGCCTGCAGGGCAATCTCGAGCTCGGTGATAACGCCGAGTGTGCCACACGCACCGATAAACAGATCGATGGCATCCATATCGTCAGCAACGAAATAGCCCGAAGCATTTTTGGTCTTGGGCATGGTGTAGTCGGGAAGGTCGAGCTCGAGCGTGCGGCCCCGCACCGTAACGAGCGAAAGGCGGCGACCCCGTGCAAAAACCTCGCCACGGTGAAGCTCGAGCAGGTCGCCATCGGTCAGCGCGACATGAAGGCCCGCGACGTGAGGGCGCATGGGGCCGTAAGCGTAGCTACGGGCGCCGGAGGCGTTACATGCCGCCATGCCGCCCAGACAGGCAGATGCCTCGGTGGGATCGGTGGGAAAAAACTGCTCGGGGGCCTCTTGGAACTCCTCGTAGGCCTCAAGCGATGCCTGGTCCCAACCAGCGGTCGGCAGCACCTTCTTGCTCAGCTGCTTGCGCAGCTCCGAGAGCACAATGCCCGGCTCCACGCGCAGCAGAAATTGGCCTTGTTCATCGCGACGAAGGCCCAAGTAGCGATTCATGCGGGAAGTATTGAGAATGTGACCGCCATGAGGCACGGCGCCGGCGGCAAGACCGGTCCGGGCGCCCTGAACCGTCACCGGGACACGCTCGGCATGGAGCTTTTTCAAAATGGCGCACACCTCGTCCTCCGTTGTCGGAAACGAGATGCTCGAGGCCTCGCCCGATGTGCGAGACTCATCGCGGCCATACTCTTCGAACTCGTCGGTGAAGGGTTTGATGGTTGCCGACACGCGAACTCCCCCTTTAGCTAACTACAGTGTTTGCAGGGAGATGTTACCGCATCGTTTTGTCGACGTGTTCGAGACCGTCTCCATAATTGGCGATTTTTTCGTTCGTGCAATTCGGCGAGCGGCAAGGTTTCCTCGGCAGACGATGCTTTTGACACATGTCGCCTTACCGCCAGCGACCACGCAATTGTCGCTCGAAAAAAGTTGAAGTAATTTTTACCACCTTTTACCTGCGGAGATGTCAATCCGTCAAGCATTTGGTCAGAAATTGGTCAAGTAGTGACTGATACGGTCGGCATCGACAGCCAAAACCAATGGAAGTTTTGGCCCCAGAAGCAGGGAGGTTCCCATGGCATATTACTGGCCCCAGTACGGCGTCGCCATCGAGGTCGACGACGATCCCTATCTCCTGTCTTTCGACGAAGAGGCGTTCCCCGATACGGCGGTCTACCACGTCACCACCGATGTTATCTGCGACCCCGAGTCGTTCTCGGCGCTCGCCCACCACATCGCGCGTATCCACAACATCGAGCTCCCTCACAACTTCGACGAGCTCATCTACTCGCGCCGCCTGATGCTTCACATGCTCTTTGGAGCGGACCCGTCCACGTTCGCACGCGTCTACACCACCAAGGACGCCGCATGAGTGCGAAGAAGCCGCCCCGCCTTGCAGGACTGGGGTGTCGCAAGAAACTCGTCGTTGTCTGTCTGGCTATCGTCTGCGCCCTCATCGCCGTAGGGCTATATGCCTGGCAGTCGCAGCCCGTGCCCGAAGCGGGCGCTTCGGTCACGACGGCAGGGAGTAAATCGCGCCAAGAAATCCAGAATGAGCTCGACGCCATCGTCCGCGACAACATGATGACGATCTCGGTCGCGCCGGTCGCACAGTTGCAGGAAGGCGGCAAGCTGCGCGTCAACGTGCAAAACGTCCAAGACAACAAGTTTCCCCAGCGCTTCCGCGTGATTCAAAACGACGAGACCATCTATGAGTCCGGTGTGGTCGAAGCCGGCAAGACGGTTGAGACCTGCCCCGCCGGCGATATCCAAGAAGGCGAGGCATATATCGAGATTCAGGCACTCGATGCCAAGACCTACGACACCCACGGCAATCCGACGCGCGTCAAAGTGCGGGTGGCCCAGGCAGAAGGCTAGCGGCCGACGCGCTCGCAGGGGCAGCACCCTGTCCCCATTCGTCCAACCATCACGGAAGCAGTCCGTGACGAGCAGAAAGGATCGATTATGAACACACCCATGAACCTGAGCGGAGGCAGGGCACTCGCCGTGGGCGCAGGGCTTACGCTCGCACTTGCGATGGGCGCCGCGCCAACGGCGGCCATGGCAGAGGTGCGCGTTGGAACCACCGATGTGACGGTGAAGGCCGACATTAGCAATGTTTCGTTTAAGGCGCCAACGGTCATCCCCTTTGCCGCCAAAGCCGACGGAACGCTTGTAGGATCCTCCGACAAGACAATTACCATCGACAACCTCTCGGCATATGGCATCCACGTCACCAACATGAAGGTCACGGCCAAGAACGACTGGACAATCGTTGCAGACGCAAAGACGGGCTCGGCCCAGAACTCCATCGATTTTAAGGTTGGCCCCGATAAGGCAGAAAAGGATGCCAGCTCGGCGACTCAGACTACGGGCCTCGATCTTTCCAAAGACGCAAGCTTCGACATGAAGTACCAGGGCATTGCCGACGGAACGGACAAAATCAAGCTCAATGTGAGCGGCCACGTCGCCCGCGTCACGCGTGACATCTACCACGCCGGCGGTACGGGAGATCAAGTGGCAAGCATCACCTGGACGGTCGAGCCCGGTGCGCACGCCACGTCCTAAGGCGCTTGCACTGGCCGCCATCGTCGGCATCTTGGCGTCCGCACCTGCCATGGCCTTTGCTCAACAAGAGCAAGCGCAGGCGGCCACAGAAGTGACCGTCGACCTTTCGGGCCTTAATCGCGGCGGCCGTAACGAGCCGCTCGCTCAGACGAGCGACACCCGGCAACTCATTGCGGTAGGCGTCGCAACGGCGGGAGCAGGGCTGACGTGCCTTGGCCTGCACATCAAACGCAACCAATAGCCAAGCACAACCGGAGTACGCGGAATAGATAGGAGAGCCATGGCACCCAAAAATCTATTGCCCGTTGCCGCGCTCTGCAGCGCACTGGCGAGCGGTACGCCTCTCGCCGCCTGGGCGACGCCCGCCACGGCAAACTCCTTACCGCAAGCTCTGAACCCCGTGGCGAATTCGTCGGGTATCGTCGCCTGCCAACGTTTTTCGCTCGCACACGCCACGGTCCGAACCTCGGGATGCCTTCACCGCAATACGGTCGACTCGATAGTCGTGGATATCAAGCGACCGGACAAGGAGAACGGCCCCCAGGCAGGTTATGCCATCTGCACATGGAAATCGGCTGCAGTCGACGCCGATGGCGACCCATGCGACCTAGAGCTGCGCATCGATATCGCCTCGGTCGATGACTCGGCGAACGGGGCGAAGGTCGCCTTCGACAGCGCGGCCTATGAAGAAGGAGGAGGTGTATGCCTGGGCTGCGTTCCCTCGAATGTCGATGGCACGCAGCCCATCATCTCCTTTACGGCGTCGCTGCGACTGACCAAGGCGGGCACCGAAGCCATCGCAACGGGAGATGCGCCTTTGCTGTTCTACGCTGGCGACGCGGACGACCAAGAGGCTCAAAGCAATGGACAGAAGGGCTCGCTTAACCTCACGCGCGGATCAGAACCCGCCCCCATCAATATCGACACCCAGGAGCCGGGCGTGCAGCGCATTCTCGCCGATCCGGCGCTGCTCCAAATGACATGGCACGGAGTGGGGTCCGTCGGGATTGCTGCTCCTATATCGAACGATAATGACAAATCCCCCAAAGACGAGGTCGCAGACGCACCGGCACATGTTGACGATGCAGACGATGTATCATCAGAAGACAACGCTGCGGCTCCTCTCGAGAAGTCAGGCGGCACCGCCACCGAACTAGGCGATTCCCAACCGAAAGACGGCCTGGACTTTGCCGCTCCCCCAGATGTCGACGAAGGCAACTGTTGCATGATGGTCGCGCTCGACCACACGGAAACCGTCGATGCCGCAAGCATTGAGCCAGTCGCCGCCAATGCGCCCCGCCGCAAAAATATCCTCATCGCATTCCCCAATACCGTCGAGCTCGTCTTTTTGCCTTCGGGTGAAGTCGTCGCGCCTACGGCACTTACAGCAGTGGGAGCAAGGAGCGCATCGAACGATATCCAAGCTATCTCGGCACTTGATGCCACAACGACCGCCAAGTTACACCTTTATTCCGTTGCAGCAGACGGAACGCGAACCGAAGAATTCGACGGAACCAAGCTTTTGGTTCCGCGTCGCATCGGTATCCAAGAAGACTTCCCCTATCAAATGGAACTCGAAGGGTTCGATCGTGCACGAGATGCCGACATCATTGCCGCAGCCATCGAATCCCCGCAGCACCTCATGACGCTGCGCTTCGACTTTAGCCCCGTCCTGTCCTAGACCGCTAACCGCCACTTGGCTCGGATACTGAGCGCTCCTCTCCCCGTTCTGCTACGATTGCCGCGTTGGCATCAATTACAGGAGGGTTCATGCCGGGTTTAGGAACGATCATCAACGTCGCGCTTTTGATCGCGGGCGGTCTGCTGGGCCTCATGGGCGGGCGCTTCATTACGCCCCGCATCCAAGACACGCTCATGAAGGCGTCGGGGTTGTGCGTTCTGTTTATCGGCCTGGGCGGCACCTGTCTCTTATACACATCTGACGCTGCCGACGATCT
>URZN01000092.1 GCA_900552345.1 uncultured Collinsella sp.
GTGTTCTGCAGACCTGCCGAGACGCCGGTCACAGTCGAAAGAATCAGGCTCATGTACTCGGCCTTCTTCTCCTCGGCCATCTCGTCCTGATTCATGCGCACCTCGCGAAGGGCGCGGACCTGGGCGATGGACAGAGCGTCGACGTAGGGGTTACGCACGCGAACGGCGCAGCCGAGCACGCGGCGGCGCTGCAGCGGCCATTCGTCACCGACGATGGCAAGGACCCACTTACGCGTGAGCTGCATCTCGGTGAAGACCTTCTCGGACAGATCCTGGCGATCGCCCAGGTGCAGATACATCTTGGCGATGCGCTGGTCGGTCTTGGCGATCGACATCTCGATGTTGTCGATGAAGGTGCGGAAGAACGGCCACTCCTGGTAGGCAGCCTTAAGCTGGTCCAGATCGCCAAACTGCTCGCAGGCGGTACCCAGGCCGTACCAAGCAGCCAGATTGATGCGCGCCTGGCTCCAGCTGAAGATCCACGGAATGGTACGCAGGTCGTCGAGCGACTTTGCACCCAAGCCGCGCTTGGCGGGACGCGAGCCGATCGGCAGCAGACCGACCTCGGTCAGCGGCGTCACGGTCGAGAACCACGGTGTAAAGTCCTCGGTGTTCAGCAGGTCCAGATAGCGCTCGTGGCTTGCGGCGTTGAGCTTCTCGGCCATATCCCAGAACTTCTGCGTGGTCTCGGTGTTGGTCTTCTCGACACTCGGGGCCGACTGCAAAAGCGTTGCGGCGGCAACGGACTCAACATGGCGCTGAGCCAGCGTGCGGTTGCCGTAACGGGCAAAGATGACCTCGCCCTGCTCGGTGAGCTTAAAGAAGCAGTTGACCGAACCCTTGGGCTGAGCCAGCACGGCCTTGTTGGCCGGGCCGCCGCCACGGCCCACGGCACCGCCGCGACCGTGCATGAGCACCAAGTCGATATCGTTCTTCTCGGCCCACTTGGCAATGCGCTCCTGCGCGGAGTGCAGCGCGAGCATGGCCGTGGTAGGACCGGCATCCTTGGAGGAGTCGGAATAGCCCAGCATGACCTCCATGCGGCGGTTGGTCTGGGCAAGGCGCTTCTGCACCACGGGGAGCGTAAGCATCTGGTCGAGCACGTCGACGCAGCCCTCGAGGTCCTCGAGCTGCTCGAACAGCGGAATCACGTCGAGCTCGGGGACATCCTCCTCGTGCGCAAAGGACAGATGGGCAAGCTCAAAGACGTCGGCCACATGCTGGGCGCTCTTGGTAAACGAGATGATGTAGCGGTGCGCCATCTTCTTGCCGTAGCGCTTTTGGATGGAGCCGATAGCACGGAAGGTATCGATGACTTCGCGCGTCATGGGCTGCAGGTCGCCATGGATACCGTTCTCGTGGATATCCTTGAGGGCGCGGGCATGCACCACGGAGTGCTGACGGAACTCCATCTCGACCATATGGAAGCCGAAGGACTCGACTTGCCAGATGATGGTCTGGACCGGGCCGTAGGCGGCACGGACGGCACCGCAGGCGGCCAGCGAACGCTGGACGACGCGCAGGTCATCCAGGAACTCGTCGGCGCTGTGGTACATGGTGTCGGTGATACGGCGCACGGTGGCGTTCAGACGGTCGGCCATGACGAGCATGACGGCGCGATGCGGCTCGTGCTCGGAGATCAGCTCGGCGCGGGCCGTGTACCGAGGGCTCATCTCGACCTGATGGTTCCACAGGTTGATGAGCTCGGCAGAAGGCTTGCTGTAGGTGGCCTCGAGCGTGAGGTTGCGGCCGATGTGGCGGCACTTGTCCTCGAGCTTGAGCACCATGTGCGTAAAGTACTTGGCGGCGACCTCACGGCTCACCTTGGCGGTGACGTTGGGGTTACCGTCGCGGTCGGAACCGATCCAGCTGCCGGGATGGAAGAACGCCGGGCACAGCGGCGGCACAGTACCGGCCTTGTCGCCCAGCACCCAATCGTCAAAACGACGATAGATAACGGGGATAACGTCGAACAGCGTGTTATCGAAGATGTCGATGATGGTATCGGCTTCCTCGACCGGCGTGGGCTTCTTGAGCGCGATGGGGCTCGTACGCACCAGGGCGTCGATCTCCTGCAGCATATGGCGCTCGTTCTCCACCAGGTCGGAGCCGCCCAGACGCGGACGCTCCTCCAGCAGGTTGGAGATACGGCGGATCTTGCCCTCGACGGCCTTACGACGGGCCTCGGTGGGATGTGCGGTAAAGACAGGGTGGAACTCGAGCTTGTCGAGCAGCTCGTTGGCACCCTCGACACCCAGCTCATTCACCAGCTGGTGATAGGCAACGGTAAGCTCGTTGGCAGGATCGACCTCGGTATCGGTCGACGCACCGGCCTCGCGCTCGCGCAGCTGCGCCACACGGTAGTTCTCCTCCGACAGGTTTGCCAGATGGAAAAAGCTCGTAAAGGCGCGGACAATGACCTGCTGCTTATCGAGCGGCAGGCTGTCGATCAAATCGACGACCTCACGAAATGCCACGGCAGTGGGCTCGTCGGCGGTGGGCACGCCCTGCTCGTCGACGGCTTCGTCGGCAGCGCAGGTACCGGGGTTGCCGGCATTGACCACAATCTCGGCTGTCAAAATCTTGTCGAACAGGTCCGCGATCTCGGGATCATACTCGCTAAGCACACGGCGCTCCAGGCGCAAGAACAGCGCCAGATTGTCGCGCAGCTCCTCGGGGATCTCGATCTCGGCGAGACGCTCCCTGGACTCGGCATTCGAGCCGATTCGGTTAACGAGGCGGTTGACCACGGCAGCGACGCGCGCCGCGGCTTCGGGTACAGACTGGTTGCTTAGGTTCTCAGCCACGTTTCCTCCCATTCCTCCTTCTATGCACGTAACATGCGGTATTCATTATAGGCGCTTGAGAAATACTTTCGACACTGATTGCGCTTTACCACACAAAAGTATTTTCTGCATTGCAAAGGTTTTGCCCTAAATGGTCGTATTTCTCGGTGGGCGGCATACGTAAACGGGGGCATTCCGCATAAAAGCGAAACACCCCCGTAACAATCGCTCTCCATGAGCAGGGCACGTTAGCAGGCCCGAAGCTCAAAAAGATGCGCTACAGGCGCTCGCGAACCGCCTCGACCACGTTGGCCAGATCGACGAGGACCTCGTCATGGCTCTCCATGTCGCGCACCTTGACCTTGCCGGCGGCAAGCTCGTCGCCACCCAAGACCAAAATGAGCTTGGCGCCCACCTTGTCGGCCTGCTTAAACTGGGCCTTGAGCGAACGGCCCTGATAGTCTGCCTCGGTCACGATACCTGCGGCGCGAAGCTGCTGCGTAATGGCAAAGACGTTCTGACGCAGCTCCTTGCCGGCGTTGGCGACGTAGACGCACGGGACCTCCTCGGCACCCAGGTCGCTGCCAAAGGCCTGCAAGGCCAGCAGGGCGCGCTCAAAACCGACAGCGAAGCCGACGCCTGCCGTGGGCTTGCCACCCTCGAGCTCGACCAAGCCGTCATAGCGACCGCCGCCACCGATGGAGCCGACACCGGCGCCGGGAGCCTCGACCTCAAAGACAGTACGGGTGTAGTAGTCCAGGCCACGCACCAAGGTGGGATCCTCGACATACTCGATACCCGCCGCATCCAAATAGCGCTTGACCTGCTCGTAGTGCTCGCGGCACTCGTCGCACAGGTTGTCGCCCATCAGCGGGGCGTCGGCCATGATCTCGCGGCAATGGTCGTTCTTGCAGTCGAAGGCGCGCAGCGGGTTGAGCTCGGCGCGCTCGCGGCACTCATCGCACATCTCGTCGGCGTGATCGAGGATAAACTGCTTGACCTGCTCGCGGTATGCCGGACGGCACTGCGCATCGCCCATTGAGTTAATAAGCAGACGAAGCTTGGAAAGATCGAAGCCCAGGCGCTTGTAGAACTCCATGAGCATGATGATGCACTCGGCGTCTGCCGCCGGATCGGGAGCGCCGAGCCACTCGATGCCCACCTGGTGGAACTGGCGCAGACGACCCTTCTGGGGACGCTCGCCACGGAACATGGCCTCGGCGTAGTAGGCCTTAAACGGCGTGGAGCCCTGGGGCACCAGGTTGTTCTCCACGACGGCGCGCACCACACCGGCCGTGCCCTCGGGGCGAAGCGCCAAGCGCTGCTTGGGCTTGAGCTTGGTATCGGTACCCTCGGTAAAGACGCGCTCCAGGTTGGCGCCGCTAAACACGCGGAACATTTCCTTGCGCACGACGTCGGTCGACTGGCCGATACCGTGGACAAACACGTCCACCTGCTCGATCGCGGGCGTCTCGATGGGCTTAAAACCAAACGGCTCGAACACGCCGGCCGCAATCTGCTGCATCTTTTGCCAGGCGCGCATCTCGGCGCCGATAAGGTCGCGGGTTCCCTCCGCCTTCTGTGCCTGCATGGGCAAACACCTTTCTTTTGTATCGCGTCATAGTTAGTGGACATTATACGGCACAAAAGCAAAACGCGGCGGCGCGTCTGACCGAACGAGGGTATGGGGACTCGTTCGGCCAGACGCACCGCCGCGTTTTGTGATCCGTTTTCCTCCGTCCCCTTCGGATTACGTGATCTGTTGGGGACGGAGGAAAACGGATCATTTCGTAGGCCCGTGGCCGCCTTGGAAACCGAATGATGGTACGAGCATCCATTCGGCTTCCAGGGCAGCCACGGACAGAACGGGGCGAACAGCAAAGAGCGACGGACGTCTACTCCCCCGCCACGCTCGCGCGCAGCTTGGCGGCGATGGGCTCGGATGCCAGCAGGAACACGAGCATGACCACGGAGCACGCCAGGCACACAATCCAGGTGCTCGCAAAGGAGCCCGTGGCATCGAACAGCACGCCCGAGACGATGGCGCCCACGGTGCCCAAGATTGCCTTGAAAGACAAGGGCATAGGCCTTATGGCCATGCCCGCAGGCTTGAAAGGCAAGGTTGGGTGCTACCGGTGGTCAGCGATATAGCCCAAAGCGACCGCCGTGTAAGCCGCGGCGCCAAGGGGAAGCTCGGCATCGCTAAAGCGTGCCTTGGGATGGTGCTGAGCAAAATGCTTGTCCGTATCAGTCGCGGCAGCGCCCACGGTAAAGTACGCACTCGGGATCTCGCTCGAGATCAACGCGAAGTCCTCGCTCGCCATGGCGTGGAACAGTGGCAAGAAGGCGGACTTGGGCAGCACCGCGCCCACGTAGCCAAGCGACGCCTGCGTCATATCGTCATCGAGTACGAGCGGGGGAACATCCGAGAGCGTCTCGATAGTCGCCGGCGTACGATAGGTCGTGGCAACACCTTTGACGACCTCCGCGATGCGGGTCTTGAGGTGCTCCATGAGCTCGACGTCGAAGCCGCGCAGCGTTCCCTCGAGCACACAAGTGTCGGGGATGACATTTGCGGCCTGACCGCCGGCGAACTTACCGACAGTCAGTGCGACCTCCTTGGCCGCCGGCACCTCGCGGGAGATGAGCTCCTGAAGTGCCAGATGCACGTGCACACCCGCCGTGATGGGGTCGATGCAGATTTCGGGGCTCGAGCCATGGCCGCCCTTGCCCTGCAGCGTGATGCGGAAACCGTACACGCCCGAGAGCGCCGGGCTGCCGTAGAGCACCAGGCCGAGCGGCGACTGGCTATTGACATGCATGGCAAAGGCGACCTGAGGACGCGGGTTCTGCAGCAGACCGTCGGCGATGGCGGCGCGGGCACCCTCAAAGGTTTCCTCGCCCGGCTGGAACAGCAGCTTAACCGTGGCGTTGGCATCAACAAGCTCTGCCTCGCGCGCCTTGAGCATACGAGCCGCACCAAGCAGCGCCGTCGCGTGCATATCGTGTCCGCATGCGTGCATGCAGCCGTTCGTAGAGGCGAAAGGCTCGCCGGATTCCTCGGCAACGGGCAGGGCATCCATATCGCCACGGAGCATGATGACCGTACCGGCCTGTTCGTCCG
>URZN01000093.1 GCA_900552345.1 uncultured Collinsella sp.
GCGCGCTTGGACGATATGACGTCAAGCTGCCCCGAGCGGCTTGTTCGCTACAGGCGGTACATAAAGTTAAAGACGTCCTCGCGCTGGATGGACACGTTGACGCCCGAAAGCTCGCCGGCCTCGGCCAGCGCCTTCTGCAGTTCGGCGAAGTCGAGCTTGGACTCGGCGGTGTCGGCCAGCATGGTCATGGTGAAGATGTCCTCGATAATGGACTGCGTGATGTCGCGGATGTCGACGTTGGCCTCGCCCAGAACACGGGTGACGCCGGCGACGATACCGGGGCGGTTCTTGCCAAGGACGGTGATGACGATGCGGGAGGACGAGATCTCGGCCATGGGAAACCCTTTCGCGTGGTTGCGGCGCGCGGGGGCGCTCCGCTACGGTACAGTGTTCATCATTGTACCTGTCTGGCGCCAAAAGGGGTGTGCTTACTGCGGTGTTACACGTCTGCAACATGAGCGTGAGGGGGCAGGCCGCATGGGGAAGAGCCGTCTGGCGCGCGTCCAGCTCGTGTTGGGTTGATTTCCGAACTCAGCCGAACACATCGAGCGGATAGGCCGTTCCCGCAGTCAGCCGAACGCCTCCGACCGCTGATTCCAAACTGAAAACGGGGGGCATCCCCCACTATTCGGTAGGGGATACCGCTCCGCGGCGCATGCCGCGGGCGGCGCCCCTATCGGACCACCGTGACCTCAGTTGGGATGGGCCCAGCACCGCGGCGTACTCGGTGGGGTAGAGCCGACTGATCGTCTTCACGTCGCGTATGACGATATTTCGGTCGTCCGGCTCGGTGACGCCGTAGCCGAACGCCTGGAGCGTCTCGATGGACTCCTGGATTCTCTGCTGGAACATGGGTCCCGGATCGACCCTCGGCCCGAGGTACCCGCGCCAGAGGCACGGTGAGACGCGCAGCATGTTATGGATTTTGGAGATTGGCTCGATGTCGGCGTAGACGTTGAGCGTCGCCATGGCGTCCTTGTGCCCGAGGATCGATTGGAGCGCCTTGATATCGCCGCCCTGGCGGATCCACTGCGTGGCGAACGTGTGGCGCAGGCCGTGGAACGTGATCAGCTCGTCGTTGGTGCCCATGAGGCCGTTGGTCTCCGAGAACGTCTTGAACGCCCTGCGGATATAGCTTGTCGTCGCGAAGGTCGCGCCCGGCTCCGACAGGATGTAGCAGTTCCCGATCTCGACCGCCCCGGTAAGGTTGCGCGAGCGCAGCTTCCCGCGGTCGATCTCGTGGATCTCCTTCAGGAAGGGGAGCAGGCCGACCGGGTCGATGGGGATGCCCCTGGCGTCATGGGTCTTGGTGTCCTTGATGAACGAACCCATCCCCTTCGCGTACGCCACCGAGTGCCTGATCGAGATCAGGCCCGTCTCGAAATCCACATCGCACCACCGAAGGCCGCAGACCTCGCCGATTCGCATCCCCGTGTGCAGGGCGAGTACGACCGCCCTCTAATCCTCGGCGGACCAATCGAGTCCGAACTCCTTTCGGGCATCCTCTTCGCTCATGACTTCGAGAAGGTCTCCGGGTTGGCAACGAAGGGCGAGGCATAGCTGCTCGAGTGTGTTGAAGCGAATGCCGCGAATATGCCCTTTTTTTATACGGGACAGGTTCACGGGCGTGGTTCCAATCCTTTCGGCAAGTTCGTTCGAGGAAATCTTTCGCTCGGCCATGATCTTGTCGAGGCGAACAATTACGGGCATGGCGTTTCCTTACGCAATCTCGTCGGAGTCGAGGTACAGCTCTCGGGCGTACAAGAAGAGCTGGGAAAGCATGAACAGGACGATGCCGAGAACCAGAGAGGTCCAGTCGAATGATGAAGCGATCTCTTGGGCGCCGACGGCCCCCTCGCCGCCAAACATCGAAACGGAGGTTTCGAGTGAGCCGGCGTAGAGGCTGGTGGCAGCTTGAACAACGAAGAGAATGCCGAGCACCTTCAAGCATGTCGCAGACCCTTTCTTGAAGGGGTCTCCGCTCTTGATCGTCCACACGAGAACGGCGCTGAGGATGGTCGTAGCGATACCGATGACGGCAGGGGCCAATGTCGAGATCGCAAGGGCTGGATACGCGGGGGAGTCTGCAATTACAGGGTTGTCGAGCACTTCGATTGCTGGCTTTAAGGAGAACGCCACTTGTGCGATGGCGGTGACGCAAAGGGCCGCAGAGGCTATCGCACATGCGATGCGGAAGGAATGAAGCCGGGGAGTGCGATTGTCGGAACTCATAATAACCTCCGAAGAATTTAAAAAACTCAGGTTACTTTTTAACAGTTTATGTTAAATTGACTTTGCCGGCAAGTAATCACAGCATGCTGCAACCGAGACCCCTCTAGATTGGAGAGGATTATGTTCAGTACTGTTAAGTCGTGTAAGCTCTTGGTTTTCCTCGGCCTCGCTCTTTGTCTGTTGCTGCCGGGAGCCCCCGCTTTTGCGGATACCCCGATGCCTCCTTCCCAGGAGAGCAGCCAGTGTGCCCTCGTTGAGCCCCTCGGGTATACGGACGACGTCGTCGATACCTACTGGAGCTACAGCTGTCCTCGCGGCGTAAGCGGGCACAGCATCTCGATGTTCAACATCTCTTACAAGACGATCTCCTACCGAAATGGCTATCGCCGATCCGCGCATCATAGGGAATCCCGCCTCGCTGCAATGTGTTCCTGTGGTGTTCTTGGCACAACTGATAAATGGCAATTTGTCTATAGCACCTACTAGATGCGAGGAGGGGCCGAGCATTTTATTCGGCCCCTCTGTTCCGACTGGATGAGGTCAAGGTTGGCGATGAATATGCTCAAAATCTCGAAGGCAATCTTTAGGTCGCTCCTCTCCTCCAGGTCGCTCTGTGTTGCCGTTGTTGCGTTGATGGTTCTTTGTGCTTTGCCCGTCTTCAGGAGCGCGGCTGGCATCGACGGACGGGTTGAATACCTCGAGTCGGGAATAACCCGTGTTGAGCAGGAATTGTCAGCATCCTATGCGGATGCGCTTGTGAATGCGGGGGAGGAGGGCGTCTATACCTCTTCATCAAGCATGCCCGCGCTTCTGTACCCTCTTGCCGCGGGGCGTCTTGTCTTGGCGCCGCTCTCTCCTCTGCTTCCGTTTCTGCAGGTATCGGATGGAGCGTACTCCTTTTATGACGGATCGAAGGAGTACTTGCTATGGGCCGCAACGGCCGTTGCCGTTTCGTTCCTTGCCGCGCGTCTTAACAAACGTGAAAAACTCATCATCCAGGCACCGATGGGTGAGCTGGGCAGGCTTGTTGCATCGAGCGTATGGGCGAGTGTTTTTGCGATGCTTGCCGTCTTCGCCGTCAATCTTCCAGGGATAATCGCCGCACTTGTGAAGAATGGCCCGGGCTCGCTGTTCTATCCGATAGGCTACGTTCAATATGCGACTCCGGTTATCAAACCGGCTTGGCTGGTGTTCGCACAGACGGCCATCTTGCAATTCTTGGTGGCGGCGTTCATCTCGCTCGTCGTTCACCTTGCCGTGAAGATTGCCAATAACCCTACGCTTGGAATCGTGTTCGTATGTGCCCTGATGGGGGTGACGATGGTTCCCGGGTATTACGGAAGATCCATCGCTTTACGTGAGCTCGCCCTGTTGAATCCCCTTTCGTATGCGAACACCGAGCTGACCGTCGGCGCCTATAGCCCGTACCCGACAACGCAGATAGTGAATCTGCCCGGACTTTGCTTCGGGCGTGGCGCGATTACCCTCGTATGCGCAATCGGGATCGAGGTGCTGGCAATTAGCCTGCTTTGCGTTGCTGGAAAGAGCGGCTGCGCGCGCCCGATGCCCCCGATTTGTCTTGAGAGAGGTTCCTTCACCGCATCGAGAACGGCAACTCGTTCGAGCGCTTGTGCCTTCGCCGTTGCATACGTAAGAACGATGGGGAAACTGCTCCTGCATTCTCCTGTCATCGCCGTGTGCGCGATTGCAATGTCGACGACGATGCTGGTTCCAGCCCTGGTCGAGGTGTTTCCTGACGCTGATGCCGCTTCCGCCGGTCGGTATAGGGATGGTGAGCTCCGTTCAATAGACCGGTATCTAGAGCAGGACGCTGCGAATATGGACGTCGAGGGCAAGACGGCCCTGGAAGACATGCGAGGTGCCCTTTCGGGTTTCGTGTACGCGCCTACGCCTGCGGAGGGATTTCAGAGCCTTGCGACGTACGAGCGCGCTCGAGGCGAGCTGGGCGCGGCAGATGCGACCCTCCTGCAATCGATCGGAATCGAGCCGGAGACTCCTTCTCGTGCGGAGGCGCGCGCCCTTCTGCTCGAGTCGATCGCGAGCTTGCCGGACCCCAAGGTTTACGAGTTAAGTACGAAGATGCCCCCATTAATCCTCCTTTCCTATCTCCAGGCAGCGCTTCCTTCCTTGTTTTGGCTGTTGCCCGTGGTTGTCACATCGCTTGCGTGCATCCACCTGCAGTGTCGTTCCCTTCTGGTTCTCCAAGTCCCCGCAACAGCGCATGTGCGTTTTCTGACGGCCGTTGCGCTGTCTCTCCTGCTTGGCTTGGCGCTGCTTTTGGTGTCGATGGTTCCCGCTGCGGTTGTGTCCTTGATTAAGAACGGTGCGGGTGGATCGGAGTATCCCGTCGCTCTCATTCGGGCGGGAGCTTCGACAACGTCCATGGTGGGGGAGGCGGTGTTGTGCAGTATTCCGTTGCTGGTCATGGCATACGGCGTGATTTCCGTCGTCGCTGCGTTGACAGCAGCGATTAGCCGCAACCCCGTTGTCACCGGAGTGGTTTGCGCGGTTCTCCTGGTGTTGGGTTCGTTGAGCGCTCATGTTGAAAGTGCGGGCATGGGCGTCGCGCTGCTGGCTCCATTCGCCTCGTTTGATCCCGCTTCCCAGGTGGGGACGATTGGGTTCCTTGGGCGAGGGACGAACGCGATGCCTTTTGGAGAGGTCGTCGGCGCATCGGGCGCTCTGCTGGTGGTTTTGGGCGCCGTATCTCCGTTGGTGGCGCGCCTGGGTGTTCCAAAGATCGAAAGGGGACGGTCTCGATGATTGGCCTTCAAACGCTGACGATCTCTTATGGAAAGAAGGTGCTCGTAGATTCGGTGGACGCTGAGTTTGCCCCGGGTACGGTCTACGGTCTCGTCGCTCCGAACGGGCATGGAAAGACGACGTTGCTGCGTGCGATGGCAGGTTTGCCGGGTCCTCGCGTGGACGGGAGCATCGTTCTGGATGAGGTGCAGGGTACGGGTGCGAGAGAGGTCCGTTCTATGATCTTCTATGCACCTGGTGAGGGGACGCTGCTGTATCCCGGATTGCGTGCGGAAGATCACCTCAAGATGGTTTGCGATATGTGGCCGCATGCTCGCGATATCGAAGAGATAGTGGAACAAACGCAGATAGGCGAGTTCGCGAAGATGAGGATCCGCACTCTGAGCCAGGGCATGAAGCAGCAGCTTACCCTGGCGATTGCGTATGCGACGGGTGCGCGGTACCTTCTATTAGATGAGCCCATGAACGCGCTCGACCCCAGCAGGGTGGACTTGCATTCCGAGATTCTCAGGAAGCTGGCCGATTCTGGTACGTGCATCATCATGTCATCCCACATCTTGGATTCGGTCGATAGGCTGTGCGATGAGATTCTGTTTTTGAAGGATGGGAGGCTCATTAGAAGCATTCCGCAAGATGATGCTGCGCCGAAGTCTCCTGGATCCCATTTCGCAAAGCCTGCCGGACGCGCCGAGGGTGCGCTAAGCGCGTATCGGCGGCTCTACGGAGAGGGCGGGTAGAAATGCAGGTTAATAATCTATGTGGTCAATATGATACCGTTGAACCCGCATATCAATACCGCTCAGCCATTTGCCTCGCCCCCGTCGCACGTATCTTCATTCGGTCTGTCATTAATTAAACTAACGATGCTTTGAGAAATGTAGGTGCTTCTAAATG
>URZN01000094.1 GCA_900552345.1 uncultured Collinsella sp.
ATTAGAGACAATGTCACAAGCCTGTCGTTCTAGTCAAAGGAAGTAACAATGCCCAAACGATTACTGAACATGTCCGCATCCGATTTTGCCGCCACGTCACCCATGGATCTAAAGCAGGCAATTCTGGCTTCCGAGGGACGTACCATCATGGCGGAAAACGTACCCTCTTCCCAATTTCTCGGCGGCGTTACTAATGCAGAAATCGAACGTGCCGCAGGTGCCGACCTGCTTCTGTTTAACGCGCTCGATGTGTTCGATCCAGTTATTGCCGGTATTCCAGATGATCTCAATGAAAACCCGGTCACTTGGGTGAAGCGAGCATGCGGAAGGCCCATTGGCGTCAATCTGGAGCCAGTTGATAACGAGGCAGAGATGTCTGAATCCCGTACGGAAATCCCCATGGGTCGTCGCGTCTCTCCCAAGACTTTAGAAAAGGCTAACGAACTCGGATTTGATTTTATCTGCCTGACGGGCAACCCTGGAACCGGCGTCTCCAACGATGCAATCGCCCATTCGATTAAACTCTCCAAAGAGCATTTCAATGGCCTGGTCATAGCCGGAAAAATGCATGGAGCGGGCGTTGCGGAACCTGTCATGACGCTCGAAATTGCGCGCAAGTTTGTTGACCTCGGCGTCGATATCCTTCTCGTGCCAGCCCCCTACACCGTCCCTTGCTTCCAAGAAGCAGACCTGCGCGCCATCGTAGACTTTGTACGATCCCACAACGTAGGCAAGTCAATTGAAGAGAAGGTTCTCGTCATGGCGGCGAACGGGACGAGTCAAGACTCCTGCGACAGCGAGACCATTAAGAAAATAGGCCTTGCAGCAAAAGCAGCCGGCGCTGACCTCCAACATATCGGGGACTCCATGAACGGTATTTGCCTGCCCCAGAATATCTTCACGCTCGGACAAGCCCTTCGCGGATACAGGCATCAGATCGTCATGCTGAGCCGCTCTGTGATACGTTAAGGTTACCTTGCCCACGTTACATCCCGACTGAGGCAACCATCAGGTATAACCAACATGCAAACTGAGGCTCTAATGCTCGATACACACGAAAAACGGCCACTCTATTTACAGCTCACCGACGCGCTGCTCAAGCAGATCGTCGATGAATATCAAGCAGACGATAAACTTCCAACAGAAATGGAACTCTGCGACGAATACGCCGTAAGCAGAACAACCGTCCGACTTGCCATGAGTGAGCTGGAGCGTCGTGGAAGTATCTATCGAATCCAAGGTAAGGGATCGTTTGTTGCACCGAAACGCGTTAGCGAGCTCAATTCACTTTTAGACTTTGACTTTGCAAGCCATTGCGATGGCGTTGATCCGGATGCCATCACCAAACATTTCGGCGGCCTCACATCAGGTCGTCCAATTTCCGTAATGATGCTCCAACAATTTGGATGTCAAAGTCGCGATGAGATTCAGCGTCTTGAATTGACCTACGAACTTGAAGGCAGCTTCATAGGCGCTGATACGTTCTTCATTTCAAAGTCGCGCGTTCCGAATAACCAGTTAGATTTTCAGGCATTTAGCAGAATCATGGACGACTTGTCGAAGTCTATCCAATCTGTTAGAGAAAGCTATAGAGCACGTGAGCTTAGCGATTCCGAAGCCAGCAATTATGGTGTTGCAAAACTTCCGGTCATAGAACTGACTCATTATGCTTACGACTCCGGAGGCAAACTAATCTCAATTGTCTGCCGCACCGTCTTAACTGGGCGAATCCCTTATCAAAACTTTATTTTCAAGTCCTAATGTTCTTTTTCTTTTGTCTCGATCTGTAACACGTAGCCGAGTTTTTAAGTCCTAACCGTTACAGATCGAGACAAACAAGGTAGGCCCCGCCGAATTGTCTCAATCTGTAACATCTGGTTGGTGGTTTCACCCCTACCTGTTACAGGTTGAGACGATTTGATAGTGGAGTCCTTATTTGCGCGTCATATCGCGTAGCGCTGACGCGCTGGTTTCCACAATGACAGGAGGTAAAAGTCCTCCCGAATCACCCGTTGGCAATCCCGTAGCGATAACTAGCAAATGACCTGCGTGTGTTCCTCGATGGCGGCACGATCCTCGGCGGTAATACCCGGCTCGCACACCACGGCGTCCAGGCTGTCCAGGCGGCAGAAAGTGTAGAAGTCGCGTTTGCCGATCTTGCTGGAGTCGGCGATCAGATAGCGCGAGTCGGCCTTGCTAAAGGCGAGCTGCTGGATACGGCCCTCGTCCATGTTGGACGTAGATACGTCACCGTCCAAGATGCCGTTGGCGCCGATAAACGCCGCGTCGATGCCCAATGCACGCAGGGTATCCTCGGCCGTTGGTCCCACAAAAGCGGCGGTGCGGCGACGGTACATACCGCCTACCAGGCACAGGTCACAGTCCTCGCGCGCCTCGAGCAGGTTAAAGACCGAAAGCGAGTTAGTCACGATGCGTAAGCGAAACGCCGGCAGCATCGAGGCCATCTGCTCAACCGTGGTGCCCGTGCCCAAAAAGATGGTCGAGCCTTCCTCGATAAGCTCCACGGCGCGGCGCGCGATCTGCAACTTTTCCTCGGCATGCTTGGTGCGCTTTTCGCTGTGCGAATACTCGTGGCGCAACATAGCGTGGGGACGGCCCTGTGCACTACGGGCTCCTCCGTGCACGCGTTCAATCTCGCCCAGGCTCGCAAGTTCTTCGAGGTCGCGGCGGATCGTCATATCCGAGACACCTAACGCATCCGAAATCTCCTTGACCGAGACCGTGCCCTGCTCATCGAGCAGCTGACGAACCTTATCCTGTCGCTCTGCCTTAATCACGATGAATCCTCGCCGTTCTTTGCGCGCATATCATTCAAACAGTAACGAACAAATTGTATCAGACTCGTTCGCGTCAAAATTGAACGCCCGCACAGCTCCAATCATCACTTTTTTGAGAAAAATACCCCCTGCTTTAGTGGGGTGTAGTGATAATCTCGCCTGTTCGCGCTACAGTTTGTCGGAAATACCTCGATGTTAGGAACCAAATGATCACTTCCGAGCTTTTCGGCACCGCGCCGTGCGGTACCCCCGTTCATCGTTACACCCTCAACGGGCCCGAGATCTGCGTTCGCATTATGGACTATGGCGCCACCGTGCTGGGTATCGATGTGCCCGACATTCCCGGCAACGTGCGCGATGTGGTGCTGGGCTTCGATAAGCTCGAGGATTACTTTGACAACCCCGCCTGCTTTGGCGCGACCATCGGCCCCGTGGCAAACCGCACTGCAGGTGCCACGATCACCATCGACGGTACGGACTGGCATATGCCCGCCAACGAGGGCGCCAACAACCTGCACAGCAATCTTGAGCACGGTCTGCATAAACGCGTGTGGGACGTTGAGCTCGACGAGACTCACAACGCCGTGCGCATGACCACCTCGCTTGAGGATGGCGAACTGGGCCTTCCCGGCAACCGCACCTTTACGGCCGTGTTTACCGTTACACGCACCGGCGTCTTTCGCATCGAGTATGGCTGCGAGAGCGACCGCGCCACCTACGTGTCCATGACCAACCACACATACTTTAACCTTGCCGGCCATAACGCCGGCATGGACTGCGAGCACTTCTTTGTTGCCAACGCTGCCCACTACCTGCCCATTGATGACCAGAACATTCCTACCGGCGAGATCGCTCCGGTCGAGGGCACGCCGTTTGACTTCCGTGAGCTGCGCCCCGTCGCTCCCGGCATGGAGGCCGACGACCCGCAGATTAAGCAGGCACGCGGCTACGATCACTGCCTGTGCATCGATGGCTATCAGTACGGCCGCAACCTGCGTCGCGCCCTGCATGTCGAGGAGATGTGGACCGGCCGCGAGCTGGACTACTACACCACCGCCCCGGGCGTGCAGCTCTACACCGGCAATTGGTTGGGTGACGAGCACGCCAAGGACGATGCCAACTACGGTTGGGGTGCCGGCTTTGCTCTCGAGGCCGAGATGTACCCCGACACGCCGCACCAGCCGCTGTTCCCGCAGGGCATCGTGGGCCCGGGTCACCCCTACAGCAATGTGATCGAGTACCACTTTATGAGGCACTAAACCCACAACGCGACATATCACACGGCAGCGCCCGCTGGCACCACCGCCGACGGGCGCTGCTTCATGCCTAAATCCTTCTTTTCGATGCCACCGAATTGGTGACATAACAAAACTATGCCGAATTACTACGATGAACCCACTATGTCCGACCACGCGCTGGTTTATAAAAAATTAGCAACTCGTCTACCTGCGGTTTTATTCTCTGCAAATTTGGCATGCTCGGCGATAAGCAATTCATCGTAGTAAACCGGCATAGTTTTGGCGGACAGCGCCACACAGATCCCCTACGAAGGCAAAATGATCCGTTTTCCTCCGTCCCCAAGGGATCAGTTGAACAGATTGCCGATGGGGTCGGGGGCGGAACTGGGGAGATAGCGGATTTCTAGTTCTATGCCGAGCTTTTGCAGCTCTCTGAGAGCAGCGACGTCTGCGTCGTCTACGGCAACTGCGGGCGTTGCGGGACGCTTGCCCTCCCCTGCCTGCATATGACCAATGCTGATCTTGGTGATCGGCACACCGCCCTTAACCAGCGCGAGCGCATCGGAGGGTGAGGCCACCATGATCAGAATCAATTGGCGAGGCGTTGCGGTATGAATGATGTCGATGGCCTTTTGTATCGAGAAAAACCGCGTCCAAACGCCTTCTGGCGCCGCCACCCTCATGGGTGCCCATTGGCGCGAATCTGCCGCGATCTCATCGTTGACGATTAGGACAAGGTTGGAACCCACGGCTTCGTTCCACAGCTCAACGTCTTGTCCGTAAATGAAACGGTCGTCGATGCGTGCGAGAAGAATCTTGGGTTGAGTCATCGCTGCCCCATTCTGTTTGAGACCCGTAAGAGCAAGACATCGCGTCTCCAATATTAGTGCATTTAAAGTGAGAAAAGCCATCAGAACACTTGCGCGGATTTGCGATGTCCCGTATCATAGACAGCCGTTGACGCCTCAGTTGCGCCATCACATGGCCGCCAGCGTAGCTCAGTTGGTAGAGCACCGCTCTCGTAAAGCGGGGGTCACCGGTTCGAGCCCGGTCGCTGGCTCCATTGCACAAAACAGCCGCCTTCGAGCGGCTTTTTTGTTGTCGATTTCGGGCGCGCATCCGCCAATCCAAGCACAACGCCGCCGGAAACTCCCCTACTCAACAAAAGCCCCGCCAACCGCAATCCCCAAAGGAACCGCGTTCAGCGGGGCCCAAGCGAGCTCCCCAAGGGATAACGCTCGCAACACGAACAGCTCAGCCGAGCAGCGCGCTACTCCTCCCAGTAAGCATCTGCAAGCAGCTTAAAGCAAATCTTCTTGACCGGCTGCGCGCCATCGCCCTGGAACTCGAGCGTGGGCATGTGAGGCTCGCCGGCAACAAACAGCGCAAACTTGTCGTCAGCAAGATCGCCGGCGATCGAGGCGTCGGAATCGACCAGGTCGTAGTCGTCCTTCTCGTCGAACTCCTGGACCAGCGTCAGGCTGCCCGTGGCAACCTTAAAGGCCTCGCGACCCTCGACGTCGATCTGCAGGTCGTGATAGCGCTGATGCGTCTCATAGTGAGCCTCGGCTTCGGGACGCGTCGTGGGAGCCATGACGTTCGCAAAGACCTTGTCGCCCAGAATCGGATGGCTGCCGACCTCGAGCTTCGCCGGATCGTTCTCCTCGAGCCAATCGATCAGCACGTCGAGGCCCTTGAGCATTCCACGGTACTCCTCGATATCGCCCAATGCACCGTAAATCATCTAAATCCCCTCTCGGATCGTTTCTTTGGCGGCTACTCGG
>URZN01000095.1 GCA_900552345.1 uncultured Collinsella sp.
CTGACCAGATTGCGTTTAGCAAGAAGATTAAGAGCGACGGTTGGCTCACCATCTCGAGCACGGCCGAACATTGGCAGAACTACGAGGCTAACTTTACGATTATCAATTCGGTCGTGGTGCTCGTGACCTTTATGGCGGCGTGCCTGTCGTTTGTGGTTGTGTTTACACTGTCCAACACGAATATCTCCGAGCGCGAGCGCGAGCTGGCGACCATTAAGGTGCTGGGCTTCCGCCGTGGCGAGGTGCACCACTACGTCAACAAGGAGACGTTAATCCTCACGGCAATTGGCGCCGCGCTGGGCGTGCCGCTGGGTAGCCTGCTGGCCGAGAGCTTTACGTACATTCTGCAGATGCCGTCGCTCTACTTTGACGTTGAGGTCCAGCCGCTGAGTTATGTGCTCGCCGTAGTGCTTTCCTTTGTCTTTACGTTTATCGTCAACCTCACTACCAATCGCACTCTCAATAGGATCGACATGGTCGGCGCCCTCAAGAGCGCCGAGTAGCCTGTCCTGGGATTCAAGTTCTGGCGAGCTGCCGACGCGCCCACAGCAGTATTTTTGCATAAACTGCCCCGCTAAATGCATATTTCGGCGGGGCGATTGCTTTTTGCCCACAGGTACCCCAGGGGGCGCCGTACAAATTCCGGAGTATTCAACATCCCGGGGTCCGCGGGCGCGGGCGCGGGGGTGCAAAACTGCGCTGAAAGCCCCGATTCTGAGCCCCAACGCCTCTAGAGCCGCTCGTTTTTTTACAGGATGCGGCCCATGGTGCCTGCCTTTCGCCCAAAATCCAGTATGCAGGCACCCTCGGCTGCTGAATACTCCCAAAAATGCACGCCGCATCCTACCCCAGGCACCCGCAGCAAGAAGACGAATAGTCTCGGCCTCCCCAGTTACCGTAGGAGGCCTCAGGGCTTACCCCCCCCAAAAAAAATCTTTCCGCAGGACGGAAGGACCCCGCCGCGCGAAGCGCGCAGCGGGGTCCTGACATGTCCGAGGACGATTTGGGAGGTAAGCCCTGGGGCCTCCGATGGGGGCGGTTCCAGCCGAGGCTATTCGTCGCCGAAGCTGATGCCCAACGCCTTGGCCTCGCGCACCAGATCGCTCTGGGGGTCGACATACTTGAGCTTGCCGGCGACCTCCTCGAGCGGCATGTGGCACATCTTGCCGTCGCGCAGGGCGATCATGTAGCCAAACTCGCCGCGCAGGCAGCCAAGCGCGGCCTCGACGCCGCACTGGGTCGCAAAGATGCGGTCCTGAGCGTCGGGCTGGCCGCCGCGCTGCGTGTGACCGGGGATGGCGACGCGGGTCTCGCGACCGGTCTTGGCCTCGATCTCCTTGGCGATGTCGTAGACGATCGACGGGCTCGTGCGCTCGGCGAGCTTCTTCTTGTACTCCTTCTTGGACAGCGCCGCGTCCTCCTTGGAGATGGCGCCCTCGGCGACGGCCACGATGGTAAAGCGGCTGCCGGTCTCCATGCGATGCTCGATGGTCTTGATGACCTGGTCCATGTCGTAGGGGATCTCGGGAATCAGGATGACGTCCGCACCGCCCGCGACGCCGGCGTACAGCGGGATCCAGCCAACCTTGTGGCCCATGATCTCGATGACGAACACGCGGCCGTGGCTTGAAGCGGTGGTGTGGATGTCGTCGATGCACTTGGTGGCGACGTCGATGGCGCTCGTAAAGCCAAACGTCATCTCGGTGCCCCAGGTGTCGTTATCGATGGTCTTGGGCAGGGCGATAACGTTGAGGCCCTCTTCGCACAGGCGGTTGGCGGTCTTGGTGGAGCCGTTACCGCCCAGCATAAACAGGCAGTCGAGCTGCAACTTGTGATAGGTGTGGACCATTGCGGGCACCTTCTCGACGCCGTCGGCCTCGGGAATGTTCAGGCGCTTGAACGGCGTGCGGCTCGTGCCCAAAATGGTGCCGCCGCGGGTGAGGATGCCGCTAAAATCGGCGGGCGTCATGACGCGGAACCTGCTGTAGATAAGGCCCTGGTAGCCGTCCTCAAAACCATAGATCTCGATAGGCTCTTCGCTATTGGTCATAAGCGTTTTGACGATGCCGCGCATGGTGGCGTTGAGCGCCTGGCAGTCGCCGCCACTAGTAAGAAGACCGATTCTAAGCATGGTGAATCCTTCCGGGCAAGTTATAACATGCGCATAAGTTTACCCCCGCACACTGTTGATGCGGGGGTAAAACGTGTTAGCTCAAATGTATAGAAATGTAAGCAACGTCAGGCGAGCGTAAGGACGACGGCGCCAGCTCCTTACAGCACAAAGGCGTCGATGTCGCCCCAGTGGCGGCGCAGCGTAATAGCGGCGGCGGGCTCGGTGTTGTCAAAGACGACCGACCACTGCGTGTTGCTGGTGATGTCATCCGGATTGGGCTCTTGCGCCGCAGCGCGTAGAGCCTTCCAAGCGACTGCCTCGTCCTGGGCACCGACATGGGCGTCAAGGACATCGGCGATTGCGACGGCGCGCTCTTTACCATGGCCCAGCTCGCCATTCTTTTGGTTGGGCGGCACTTCGTCACCATAGCAGGCGTAGAAGTTCGTAACCTGGCGTACAGGAGTCGCTTTGAAAGCGCGGTCCGGATCGCGCGGATCCCACTCCGCCACCCGCGCGTCACCGGCGGCGTCGTTGATAAAGAAGTGGTAATCGCGTCCTGCCATGGCGTGCATGTCGTAGGCGGAAAGCAGGTCGACAGCTTCTTGCGTGGTGGCGGCACGGTCGAGCACCAGGCGGATGGCGAGCGAGGTATTGATGACGGGGCGCTGCGTGTCCTGGTCACAGGGTTTGGAATCCAGGGTGAGTACGGCAATGGACACGCCACATTCGTTGATGCCGTCGAGCTGGGCAAACGGGCCCATGAGTGCGGCGGCACGTCCGGCGACGGAATCAAGCGGAGTGTTGGCGCCCAGGTTGTTAAGGGCGGCAAACCCGATGGAGGCGTAGCCGCCGCGTGGGTGATTGCGCACCAGCAGCGCCGAGGTGTCGTCCTTAAAGTCGTAATTGCGACCGGTGCGCACGCGGCCTTCGGCATCTACGGCGATAAAAGCGCTGCAGGCAAACTGGGGCGCCTGGACATGTGCTGGCACGCCGGGCAACACCTGTGCCACCACAGCATCGATGTAGGCCTGGTCGTCGCGCACATCGGCGGCGATGATGCAGTCGAGGTCGTAGTCGTAGACGATGTCGATTGCGTACAGGTCATAGCCATCCGCGTAGCCGGTCAAGCGTTTGAGCGACGCAGCGGATTTGATTTGCTTGCGGTAAACGATGCCGGCGGCAGCGGCAAGGCCGACGGCGACGCCCGCGACACCGCAGGCGATGGCAATGTTACGTGGCTTCATGACGGCTCCTCTCGTCCTGTTAGCGTAATTGTCGCAAAAGGAGCGCGGGCATGATGGCTCAACTTGGTGAGCGGCGCGGGATTAAACACGGAATGAAGAGTGCAGCGCTGGCGCGGCGGGGTATGCTGGAAGGGACCATCAACCCAGCGAAAGGGGAGAGCATGACGGATCAGGAAACGCCCGAGCGCGCGCATGTGACGGCCGATGATATCGAGGCCGCCAACGACCTTATCGACTTTATCGAGGCATGCCCCAGCATGTTCCATACGGCGGCGACCATTATGGCCGAGCTCGACGAGGCGGGCTTTACCTACCTGCCCGAGAACGCGGCGTGGGACATCGAGCCGGGCGGGCGTTATTACACGCAGCGCAACACCTCGAGCGTTGTTGCCTTTAAGGTGGGCGAGGACCTGGCCGCGACGTGGGGCGAGGACGGCGTTGCCGGTGACTATCATTTTCAGCTCACGGCGTCGCACAGCGATTCGCCGACGTTTAAGGTCAAGGCCGTGCCCGAGCTCGATGGCGCAGGCGAGACGCTGCGCCTGAACACCGAGGCCTACGGCGGTATGATCGACTACACCTGGTTCGATCGCCCGCTGGCGCTCGCGGGCCGCGTGTTGGTGCGCGAGGGCGACCGTATCGAGAGTCGTTTGCTTGTCACCGAGCGCGAGGTCGCTATCATTCCGAGCCTTGCCATCCACATGAACCGCGGCGTTAACGAGGGCTTTGCTCCCAACCGAGCCGTCGACCTGTGCCCGCTCATCAGCGCTGGCGAGCTTAAGCAGGGTGACTTCGATGCCCTGATTGCCGACGAGCTGGATGTTGAGCCCGAGCAGATCCTGGGTCGCGACCTGTTCCTGGTCAATCGTCAGGATGCGCGCATTTGGGGCTGGGCCGACGAGTTTATCTCGACGCCCAAGCTTGATGATCTGGCCTGCGCCTATACCTCGCTACAGGCATTTTTGGGCGCCGAGAACGCGCACGACGTCTCGGTCTTCTGCTGCTTCGATAACGAGGAGGTTGGCTCCGAGACCAAGCAGGGCGCCATGTCGACGTTCTTGGCCGATGCGCTGCGCCGTATCAACGGATCGCTGGGCTTTGACGACGAGTCGTATCATCGCGCCCTTGCCGCCTCGATGCTTGTAAGCTGCGACAATGCACATGCCGTGCATCCCAACCACGCCGAGAAGTGCGATGCCCGCAACCAGGTCGTGCTCAACGGCGGCATCGTTATCAAGGAAGCTGCCAACCAGCACTACTGCACCGATGCCTTTAGCCGCGCGGTGTTCCAGGCCATCTGCGACGACGCCGACGTGCCCACGCAGGCCTTCGCCAACAAGAGCGATATGGCGGGTGGCTCCACGCTCGGCAATCTGTCCAATATGCAGGCGAGCATGCACGCCGTGGATGTGGGTCTGCCGCAGCTTGCCATGCACTCAAGCTACGAGACCGGCGGCGTGCGCGACGTGATGTACGCCATCCGCGCCCTCACCGCCTTCTACGAGCGCGACCTAACCATCAACGGAGCCGAAAGCGTGGAACTCTAAAACCTGCCAAAAAGGGACAGGTTCATTTTGGCAGGTTTTATCTGGGCGAATGCAAAGGGTGAAACCGAACTAGATCGGTGATACGTAGCCGCCGAGGTGCAGTGTGCCTCGGCGGCTTTTTGTGTACAGAGTACGGCTAATGCCTATAAATGCTATACATGCTTTACGTATCTACCATAGAGTTTTATGATGATTATAAAGTATTAAGGAGAGGTCATGACCACAACAGCCGCTCAGATCAACGTACGTCTCGATGCCGATCTTAAAAGGAGTGGGGACGCCGCTCTCTCCAGGGCCGGTATGACGCCGAGCCAGGCGGTGCGAGCGCTCTGGCGGCTTGCAGCGTCGCTGGCTGATCGGCCCGGCGCGCTCCGGGACATCCTTTCGCCCGGTCGTGCCCGGGCGGAACAGCGCGAGCGAGAGAAAGCCGCCAAGCACAAGCTCGAACTCATCGACCAAGGTTCGCAACTGTTCGCTGCTGTTTGCCGCGAGTCGGGAATTGACTTGGCTAAGGTACAGCCCTCGGATAATGAAGAGCTCAAACGGAACGCCTATGCGGATCGCTATGGCGAGGAGATGAGCTGGCTCTATGAGTGAGAATCCAAAACGCATCTTGGTTGACACCAACGTGTGGCTCGATTACTTCATTCCCCAGCGACGCGGTCGTTCGGCGGCGATTGAGTTTCTACGTGATGCATGTGCGGCTCAGGTTGATTTGCTGTATGCGGCGATATCGTCCAAAGACCTGTTCTATTTGATTTCGAGCGAACATAAGGCGTGGTATCGGCGCGAGCACGGTTCGCTGTCTCAAGATGCCGCTTCGGCGGCGACATCACTCGCATGGGATTGTCTTGATGTGTTGTCGCAACTTGCTACGCCCGTGCCCTGCGACCTGAG
>URZN01000096.1 GCA_900552345.1 uncultured Collinsella sp.
CGAGATAGGCTCCGGTCTCGTGGGCTCGGAGATGTGTATAAGAGACAGGTCGGGCACCAGGCTCGCCTCGTCCACCTCGCGCATGACACCGGTGCCGCCACAGGTGGGGCATGCGCCGCCGCTATTGAAAGCCAAATCCTCGGCACTCGGCGCGTAGAACTCGCGGCCGCATGTCGGACACGTGAGCGACAGGCCCGCAGCTACGTTAAGGCTCGGTTCCACACGCGCCCCGCAATGCGGGCACACGTGATGGGCGCAACGGCTAAAGAGCAGACGCAGGCTGTTGTTGAGCTCGGTCATGGTACCAAAGGTCGAGCGCACGCCCGGCACGCTCGGACGCTGGTGCAGCGCGAGCGCCGCCGGCACGTGCAAGACCTCATCCACCTGGGCATGTTCGGCCTGCGTCAGACGACGGCGGGTATAGGTGCTGAGCGCCTCCAGATAGCGGCGCGAGCCCTCGGCATAAAGAACCCCCAGCGCCAGCGAGCTCTTGCCCGAACCCGACACGCCGGCAATACCCACGAGCTTTCCCAGCGGAATATCGATATCGATGTCCTTGAGGTTGTGTACACGCGCTCCACGCACTTCGATAGCCTGCGGGCTCATCTTCTGTTCTGTCACCTTTATCACCCTACTCGTGCCATAAAATGCGATCGCTAATGTACGCGCCCAGCATGGGCACGGTAAACCGGACGAGGCCGTATCCGGCAGCCTCGATGACACGCTCGCGAATCAGGCTTGCACGATATTTACTCGCCCAGCTCTGAGTGCGATCGCAGCGCTCAATGATATCCGCCATGCGCGTCGGCTTGCCCTCGTCAGCAGCCATGGCCTCGATAAAGAGGCGCTGTGGACTGCGCAGCCCGTAATACAGAGGCGCGTCAACCGCTTCGTAGAACTCGGAGACGGCATCGGCGTAGCCAGCCTCGACATCGCACACTTCAATGACCTGAGAGCCATGCCGGACAGCAGCCCGCCACATGTAATATCCCACCAGCTGAACCATATAGGGATGCCCCATGCTCTTGCGTGCCGCAAGGTCCGCCGTCTCCGCGTCAACGTAAAGACCAGCGTCTTTGACCGTCTGGATATACGAATCGCGCACCTTGGGCAAAGATATCGCCCCCAGCGTACGCTGCTGGGCACGCCGCAAAAACGTCACGCTCGGCTCTTCGAGCAAGTCATCAACCATACTGGGCAATCCAGCGAACACCAGCGCAAGACCGCGCTGGTCGCTATCGGGCAATCCCGTAGCATCCTGATCTCCGAGCACTTGCTGATAGAGAACGGCGAGAGCCGCCAGTTCCTCGATAGACGCCGATTGCGCCTCGTCAATCGCAAACAGTATGCCCTTGCCTGGACCGAGCTTCTTGAGGCGCTCGTTGACCAGCCCTCGTAACGTTTCACCCTTTGCTCGCGCCGCCTCGACCGACATCCGGCCAAACGACGGACCGAACTCCATTGACGTCACAACGGGTTTATTCGAGCGAAGCGCATCGGCCAGGCGGTCGCATAAGCCAAGCGAAGCGGAATCGGAGATAACCGCCCATCCACGCTCGCTGGCTAGACGTTGCAGCTCCCGCAGGAGAACTGTCTTGCCGCAGCCGCGGTTCCCCGTAATGAGCATGAGCCTGCCCGGCGCTCCGGCGCCGTTAGCGAGCCCTTCCTCGAAATCTTCGATGACCGACTCGCGACCGATGAGTATCGGAGGCCGCTTGCCAGCCGTGGGCTTAAAGGGATTTGGATTCATGTCGGCCTCCTCGGATTGGCAAACCCTGGTAATAGTTATACCAACTTATACCGAGTTATACCAATAGCATGTGACAAAGGAACTGTCCCTTTGTCACATGTGGCCGAAAAACTCGGCGTCTGCTGCTCGCCAGGGGCGGAAGGTGGAGGGGTCGATCTTTACGTGCGCCGCGGCGGGCACGTCGTACCATTTGACCGTGTAGCCGGCGCCGTGAAAGCAAAAGGCCGAGTCGGGCGTGTTGGGCAGATCGGCCTCGGGCTCATAGGCGGCCGCCTCGATGACGCGCTCGGCATCATGGCAAGCCGCATAGCCGGCGAACTCTAGATACAGATGCCCACGACCACTCGTGTAGGCAGCCACCTCCAGCGCATAATCCTGCACCTCGGATGCCGGTACGCGACCCACAAGCTTTGCCCGGTCGCCCGCCATCGTCGGTGGCTCGTACTCGGCACCCATGCGCGTGGCATCCGAGAGCGCCCGGCCCACGCACTCCCCCGGCACCTTAAGCTCAAAGTGGTACCACGGCTCCAGCAGCACCGCCGCGCCGGCCTCACGCGCCTGCATGAGCCCCTGGCGAATCGCGCGGTACGTGGCCTGGCGAAAATCGCCGCCCTCGGTGTGTTTGGCATGCGCGCGGCCGCCCGTGAGCGTAATGCACACATCGGTGATGGGCGAGCCGGTCAGCACGCCCAAGTGGTCGCGCTCCATGGCGTTGGTGAGTGCCAAACGCTGCCAGTTAAGATCGAGCTCGTCGGTCGAGGTCACGGTGCCAAACTGCACGCCCGAGCCCGCCGGCAACGGCTCCAGACGCAGATGCACCTCGGCATAGTGGCGCAGTGGCTCAAAGTGGCCCACGCCCTCGACCGGCTGCGAAATAGTCTCCTTATAGAGAATGCCGCCGGGCTCAAACTCGACCGCAAGGCCAAAACGATCGGCCAGCACGCGCTGCACGACCTCGAGTTGCACGGCGCCCATCAACTGCAGGTGAATCTGTTCCAGATGAGTATTCCAGCTTACGCCGAGCATGGGATCTTCGTCCGCCAGCTCAGTCAGCGCTTTGAACACCGCGTGGACATCGTGTTCGCCCGGAAGCACCGTATAGGTGAGGACCGGCGCAATGACAGGCGCATCGCCCGCGGGCTCCGCGCCCAGGGCGTCCCCCGGGCGAACGTGCGCAAGACCCGTCACGGCGCAAATACCGCCAGCAGCAACTTCTTGGGCAAGCTCATACTTCTCGCCGTTATAGATGCGTACCTGATCGACCTTCTGCTCCCATGCCTCGGCACCGGAACGTCCGGCAATCATCTGCTTGGCATGCAGCGTGCCGCCGGTCACCTTAACCCATGCCAAGCGCTCGCCGCGATCCCCGCGGCTGACACGATAGACGCGCGCGGCAAACTCCGGGAGCCACGCCTGTTCGCGCATCAGCGCGCATATACCATCCAACAGCTCGTCCACACCTTGGTCCTTGAGCGCCGAGCCGGCAAAGCAGGGAAAGAGCTTGCGCTCAGCAACCATGCGCGACAGCGTCGCGGAGGAAAGCTCACCCGCCTCAAGAAACTCCTCGAGCGCCGCCTCGTCTAACGCAGCAGCATCCTCCTGAACGGTGCCGCCCGCCAGCAGTTCGTTGGCATCCAGGCAGCCCTCGGAAAGACGCTGCCCGAGCTGTGCCAGCAAAACATCGCGGCCGGGATTCTCCAAATCGATCTTGTTGATGAAGATGAACGTCGGGATGTCATAGCGCGCAAGCAGGCGCCACAGGGTTTCGGTGTGCCCCTGTACGCCATCGTTGGCGCCTACCACCAGAATCGCGTAGTCCAGGGCACGCAGCGTGCGCTCCGCCTCGGCAGAAAAATCGACATGGCCGGGAGCGTCCACGAGCATAACGTGGGTGTCACCATGGTCGAGCACAGCCTGCGACGAGAAGATCGTGATACCGCGCTCACGCTCAATCTCGTTCGTATCCAGATGCGAGTCGCCATCGTCAACGCGGCCGCGCTTGCGAATGCGGCCCGCGTTAAACAGCATGGCCTCGGCCAGCGTGGTCTTGCCGGCATCGACATGCGCCAAGATTCCAACGACCGCTTGCTTCGACATGGCTCTCCTCTTATTGCAAGCCCATCGCACGCGGCAACGGGCACCCTCGTTCCACACTGGATGATACAATTTACGGGCCGGCGGGCGAAGCGGGCCCTATCCCCCGACCGAGCTCATCGCCCCGCGTTGCCGCGCGGCGATTTTCGTAGGTTCGCGCCTTGCGAAAGCCGGCTTTCAAAACAGCACAGCGAACGAAAATGACCCCGCCCAGGGCCATTTTCGTTCGCGCGAATTGTTGATACGCATCCCCACTCTTATGCCTCGCGCAGCCAATCAAACGCGACGCGCGGCGTACCGTCCGACACATATACGATACCGGCGCGCTTAAACCCGGCCTTGGCGATGGCGCCCTGCATGGGCAGGTTGTCTTGATGCGTGTCGATACGCAGGTGATCGGCGCGCTCCTTGGCAAAGGCAAACATCGCAGCCGCGATACCGTGCACGGTGCCGTCGGATGCCACGCGGTGCAGCACGGCGTACGGAGTGTCGCTATGCCATTGACCGTCCTCAATTACGTCATAGCACTCGTCCGGACCCGGTAAAAAGGCAAACGTCGCCACCACGCGACCGTCGACTTCGCACACATAGCTGCCACCAGCGGCGATATCGGCTGCCAGCTGCTCGGCAGAAGGCGTGCCCTCGGGCCACTGCGTGGCGTTGCCATGCGCGCGCATAAAGGCGCGGGCCGCGTCATAGATAGCCATGACGGCGGGAATGTCGGTATCGAGGGTTTTTCTGATCATCACGCGGCGACCTCACGTTTATTGGTATCACTTTGATTGGGCAATGATACCAGCGTTTGGAGAGGGGCACGAAGCAGATGGGGAGCAAAAAGCGAGCCGCTTGGTCAAAAGCCAAAAGCGAGTTTTTAGGCGCTGCCACGGGCGGCGATATGAGCGACCTGTTTGCGCGCGAGAATGAGCGCCGCGACGCCCTGGACGCCGAGCGCGATGAAGCCTGGCGCTACAAGTCGTGCGAACGCAAAAACCGTTACGACACGCGCGCCGAGGCCGAGGCCGTTATGGCCGACTGCGAAAACCGCGGGCGGCGTGGTTTGGCCTGCTACAAATGCGAATACTGCGGCGGCTGGCACCTGACGTCGCATCCTTGGAAATAGGCCTCGCATCGGCACGGCACTGACGGAGCGCCAACCATCGCGCGCAAGCTACGGGCGCGGCGGCACCAAAACATCGTAACGAACGGCCTTGCCCGCAAGTTGATAGCTCGGCTTAACTCCGGCAAGCAGCGGGCCCTTCACCGGCCGCTTGATAACGACCTTGCGCGGATGCACAGCAAGCGCCGCCTCGACCAGCGATTCCTCATCGGCACACGGCTGTTCCAAATGGTGCAGGAGTTGGAACTTCTTTTTCACCGCCGCACTCTTGGTGCGCTCGGGAAACATGGGATCCAGATACACCGCGTCGGGAGCGGCGAGCTCGCCCTGCCCGATCAGCTCAGCTGTATGGCGAAGGCCGGCAATGCTGTCCTCGCCCGCATGAAGGCGCATGCGAGCCACGGCAGCCGCAAGCACCTGATCATCCGCCGCGCGATCCAAGGCATCCTTGAGGAGCGCCGCGATCACGCAATCCTGCTCATACAGATCGACGGTAAAGCCCGCGGCCGCCAACAGCAGCGAATCCTCGCCAAAGCCTGCCGTGGCATCAATCGCCCATGGGCTCTCGATGCCTTTTGTGCGCGCAGCCTTTACCAGCAGCTCTTGCTGCAGACGGCCTTGCTTGAGTCGTGGCAGCATGCGGGCAAAATCGGCACGCAGCTCCATCGCGCCGTCGGTGAGCGTGAGGCCCTCGGACTTCCGCACGAGCTCGAGCCCCGCGGCCCGAGCAACAGAAAAGGGATCGACGACGCCCATGGACCTGTCTCTTATACACATCTCC
>URZN01000097.1 GCA_900552345.1 uncultured Collinsella sp.
ATCGAAGAGCTGTTCGCACGGATCCGCGTGGCGCTGAAGCGCACGGAGGCCGTGCGGGCGGCTTCGGGCGTTGGCGGCGCCGGGACTGGGGCGGGCGCGGCAGGTGGCGCGAGTGTCAGCTCCACTGCGATGCCCCCGGCCAGCGACTCGACTCAGGCTTCCGCCTCGCCCTCCCCCGCCACACTCACCGTGGGCTCGGTCGCGCTCGACCCCGACCGCCGCGAAGTCACGGTCGACGGCTCACCCATCGTGCTGACTGCCCGCGAGTTCGACGTTCTCGCCCTGCTTATGGCGCACGCCGGCACCGTGCTCACGCGCGAGCGCATCGCGCACGAGGCGCTGGGCTACGAATACGTGGGCGACACCAACAACGTCGACGTACACATCGCGCACCTGCGCGCCAAGATCGAAGACGCCGGTGGCACCCGCATCATCCAGACCGTGCGCGGGGTGGGCTATGTCTGCCGCGCGTAACGCCGAGGCCAAGCGCGTCACCTCCATCGCCCGTGCCATCAACTGGAGCTATATGTGGCGCCGCTTGATGAGCTACGTCTGGCTCGATCTGCTGCTGATGGTGATTGCGGCGACGATCCTCGTCTATGGATACAACCAGACGCTGCCCGATAGCGCGTTTACCGCAGGCTGGATTCCCGGCGCCACCGTTCGCGGCATGTCGCTGACGCCCGCGCGCGGCTGGAACCTGACAACGCTCACCTATACCGTCGAGCTTGCGCGTACCACCAAGACCTTCCCCCTCGCGCAGGACCTCGTCACGCTATGGCCTCTCTACCTTGTCGTTGTAGGTTGGCAGGTCATCACCGTGCTCAACATGCTCGGAGGCGCCCGCCGCGTGCGCCGTACCATGGCGCCGCTCAACGACCTGGCCTTGCGCGTAGACGAGCTCGGCCGCATGCAGCTCTCCAGCGGCAAGATGGAAACGCTGGAGCAGGCCATCGAGCGCGCAAGCGTCGACTCGCCGAGCGTCACCACCGGCGACGCCGACCTGGCAAGCATCGAGGTCGCACTCAACCGCCTGCTGCGCCAGATGCAAGAGGCCAAGCTGCAGCAGATGCGCTTTGTCAACGATGCAAGCCACGAGCTGCGCACGCCCATCGCGGTGATTCAGGGCTACGTAAACATGCTCGACCGCTGGGGCAAAGACGACCCGGACGTGCTGACGGAATCCATCGCGTCCCTTAAAGCCGAAAGCGAGCACATGCAGGAGCTCGTGGAGCAGCTGCTGTTTTTGGCGCGCGGCGATGCCGGGCGCACGGTCCTGCGGCGCGCGAATACCAACCTGGCCGCATTGGTCGGCGAGGTATGCGAGGAATCGCAGATGATCGATACCGAGCACACGTATCGGCTGGCGTACGACACCACGCTTGCCAACGACCCGCGCTGCGACGCATCTGTCGACGTGGCGCTCGTGAAGCAGGCTCTGCGCGTGATCGTGCAAAACGCTGCCAAGTACTCGGGTGCGGGAACGACCGTCACGTTTGGCATAACGCCCGATGCGGGCACGGGTGCGATCGACATAAGTGTTGAGGACGAGGGCATCGGCATGAACCAGGAATCCGCAGCTCACGCGTTTGAACGGTTCTACCGCGCCGACAACGCACGCGATGCCGGCGCGCAGGGCTCGGGTCTGGGGCTCGCCATCGCCAAGTGGATCGTCGATAGCCATGGCGGCGTCATTGGCCTGACCTCAGTCGAGGGCGTCGGCAGCCGCTTTACGATTCGCCTGCCGCGGTAGGGGCGTCTCTCACGAATCGAAGGTGAATGGTTTTCCGCGAAGTGAACGACCTATTTTGGACCCTCGAAGCATCCGCACTTTTTGGCGCCAAAACCGCAGGAAATACCTGACAAAACCGCAGGAAACGGCGTCTCCAAAGTGTCGATGCTTCGGGGATCCGATTTCACTCGTTCACTTCGCGGGAAACCATTCACCTTCGTTTTACGACAGCCCGTCAGTCACCCTCTCGGCATTAAAAATGGGGTAAGGCCACGTGGCCTTACCCCATTTTTCGCTAGCTATAGCAGCTTGTGCGCTACTCGCGGCACAGGTGCACGGCGAAGCCGGCGAACTCGCGCTTAAAGTACACGAGTTTGGTGCCGCCGTCGGGCAGCAGCACGCGCGACTCCTCGTTAACCTCGAGCCCGCGCTCGGCAAACCACTTCTCGGCCGCATCGATGTCGTTGACGGCAAAGCCAATGTGGCCCTTGGCGCCACGACCGTTCTGCTTCATGATCTCGACCAGCGAATCGTTAAAGTACGAAACGGGGGTCTCGATAACGGGCAGGCCCATCATCGTCGAGAACAGCTCCGCGATCTCCAAGGCGTCTGCCGGGTCGGCAGCGTTAATGCCCACATGGGCAACGCGCATGTCAAAGAGCTCGACCGGATTGGCGTTCTGCTCACTCATACAGTCAGCGCCTACTGAGCCATGACGTCGAGAACGGCCTTCTCAGCAGCGACGCGGTTCATGCCGGTCATGAAGGGCACGCCACTCACGTACGGGCAGGTGAGGCCCTCGGGGGCAACGGTGGTGGCGATCAGCAGGTCGGCGCCCTCGTCGCAGTAGTCCTTGGCCTCGGAGATGGCGCACTGCACAATCTCATACTTGCCGGCGTAACCGTTGGCGTCGAGCAGGGTGGCGACCTTCTGGGCAACGAGCGTGGAAGTAGCAGCGCCAGCACCGCAAGCCAAAACGATCTTCTTCATAGGTAATGTCTCCCTTCATGGTTTACTTTAGATAAGTGTACCGCAGCGAGCGATGGCACTCGGCCTCGATGAGCTTTTATGCCAGTTTGCTTTCGCGCTGCGTATAATACATCTAGTACATGTTGTCATACCGCTCGCTTTATGAGCGACTAAGGACCCTAATATGCCCGATTCTCGCACACTCTGGACCGCCGTCGTTATCATCTGCATCGCCGTGTCGGTGTTCTTTAGCGTCAAAAAACGCACCACGTTTAAACGCCTGCAGCAGCTCATGGCCGCCAAGCAGTGGGACGAGTTCGATCGTTTGCTCGACGGCAAACTCACCAGCATGCTGTACCCGCGCTACAACCGCGACTACCTGCGCCTGAACTCCTATCTGCTGCGCGAGGACCATAAGCGCGCCGACGAGATGTTCGACCTGCTGCTGGGACTCAACCTGCCCAAGATGCAGCGCGTCGACCTGGTCATTAAGGCCTTTAACTACTACGTTGGCCAGGAGGACCGCAAAAAGTCCAAGGAGCTCCTGCACGAGATCAAGGGCTTTGAGGGCGGTCAGGCCGAGGCAGTCGCGCACGAGTGCCAGCTGATGTACGACACGATGATCCTCAAGCGCCACAACGACATTCCCGAGCTGGAGCGCATGCTCGAGGAGGCCGGCGACGATAAGGTTAAGAGTTGCCGCTTGGAGTACCTGTTGGCCCTGCAGTACAAGAACAAGGGCGACGAGGCCAAGTTCCAAGAGTTCCTTGAGAAGTCGGGCCAACACTCGATGGCCGTCAACGCGTAACGGACGGCTTGTGCTAGACTTCTAGTCTCACGGGGGCGTGGCGGAATTGGCATACGCAGGAGACTTAAAATCTCTCGCCGCAAGGATTGTGGGTTCGAGTCCCACCGCCCCTACCATGTATTACTTACGGGCCCGTGTCCCCCAGGGATGCGGGCCCGTTTCTTTTGGACGCCGGTGGGACTCGAACCCGCGAGGGGGCGAGCGTCAAGCGGACGCGCAGCGTCCGCAGCGAGCCGGCGAGGGCGCCGGCAGGCGGCCGAAGCCGGTGCGGATTTGCGCAGCAAATACGCGGACGTCCCACCGCCCCTACCATATGGAGCTTTCGGGCCCGTGTCCCCAAGGGGTGCGGGCCCGCTTCTTTTGGACGCCGTCAACTGCAGAACAGCTCATTTGGGACGGGGCTTTTTTGACTACTTTTAAAGGGCGCTCAGGCTCGGGGTCCAACCGATGGTGGGGGTTGCACCGTCGAGAGTCTCGTTGATGGTGGCGGCCATACCGGCGAGTAGGCTATTCTCGCTTACGGTGAGCGTCTTGTAGCCGCCGGCACGCATGAGCTCGCGAATCACCACGGCGCCAGCCAAGATCACGCCCGCGCGTTTGGGCTGCACACCCGGTAGCGCGGCGATGCCGTCCGCGTCCAACACAGACATGTGCTCGATAGCAGCCGAAATCTGTTCCATCGAAAGCTCGCGCAGGTGCACAAAGCTCGAATCATACGGCTCCAGCTCGTGAACCAGCGCCACGAGCGTGGTGACGGTGCCACCCACCGCGACCAGGCGCTCTGCACGCTCAAAATTGCTCGGCAGGCCCTCAAAATAGGCGGCGAACTGCTCGCCCGCCCAGTTGGCAGCGGCAGCAAGCTCGCCGTCCGCAGGCGGCAGTGCCGAGAAAAACCGCTCCGTCACGCGGCGACAACCGATGTCCAGCGAACGCGTACCCTCCAGCGCGAAGACCCCACGCTCCGGTGCGTACACACCCGTCGCGAGTTCCGTGGATCCGCCGCCCGAATCGGCAACAATGATGCGCTCGCCGGCAAAGTCGTGCGCCACGCCAAAAAACGTCAGGCGCGCCTCGACCTCGCCCGGAATCACCTGCGGTTCGAGCCCCAGCTTACGCAGGCCGTCCAGCAGCAGGGCGGCATTGGATGCATCGCGCGCGGCGCTCGTGCATGTGGTGCAAATGCACGCGGCCCCAAAGGCACGCGCCTCGTCCACAAACATGCGGCATGCAGCGAGCACGCGCTCGACCGCCGCCTCGCAAAAGCGGCCCGTCGCGTCGACGCCCTCGCCCAGATCGGTAATCTCGGTGTGCTTGGACGATTCCACGATCGCCCCGCCCTCGACCTGGGCCAACACCAGTCGCGACGACACCGTTCCCAGGTCGATCGCCGCCACCTTATAGCGTTTGCAATTTGTCATTGCGGCCCCCCTCCGGGCGCTATTTGCCGTTGGACACGACCGCCTGGCCCTCGACACCGTTAAACCCAAACAGCATGTCGAGCGCCTGGATGTACCACGGCGCGTCCTTACCGACTTCTTCGATTTCCTTGGCAACTTCGCTGGCCTTCTTGGCGTTCGACGACTTCTTGCTCGAAGACGAATCTGAATCGTCATCCAGACCCAGCACGTCAATCTTGGTCTCGCCGGGCATCACCAGGCCCAGGTCCTCGGACGCCGCGTCCTTAATGCCCTCCTCCGAGAGCAGTTTGTCGACGCTTTTTTGCAGCTCATCATTGTATTGCTGACGAATCTCGACCTGCTTGGCCAAGATATCGCTCGAACGCTTTGCCACGTACAGATCGCGCACAGGGAAATACAGGCTCACGAGCACCAGGGCAACGACAATGCCGATGAATAGCCCTCGCTGAGGACCGTGGGTAAAGTCGTAAATTGCCTTGACCACTGCGTTGTCGTTGGCGTAGTGCATAAAGTCCGAGCCGGAAAGACGGCTTGAGGGCCTGGTCGACTTTTCGTGCGTTTGAGCCGAGGGGCGCTGCGTACGCGAAGCATGCGTCGGGCGCGCCGAACGTGACGGGCGGTCCGTCGACATATTCATTTGAGCATGGGAGTCCGAATTGCCTGCCGTGCGATGCGTGGGACGGGCAGCGCCCGTATAATCGGGCCCGCCAAGCTGCACCGAATGCGCACGACGAGACGACGGCTCACGCGAACCGGCGGAATAGTACCTGTTGTCGTAAATCTGATCCATG
>URZN01000098.1 GCA_900552345.1 uncultured Collinsella sp.
ATACGAGCTAGGCTCCGGTCTCGTGGGCTCGGAGATGTGTATAAGAGACAGGGAGCTCAACGGTCGCGGCCGCATCTTGGTGCGCCCGAGCGGTACCGAGCCGCTGGTTCGCGTTATGGCCGAGGCCGAGACGCACGAGCTGACCCAGCGTGTTGTCGACGACATCGTCGAGGTTGTCAAGCACGAACTTCCCTAATGGTCAATAACGGGTGCCAAGTGGTAAACTGTTAAGGCTATTTTGATTGATTGGTATGTCCGAGGGGGAGCATGTTCACTAAAGTCCTGAGGTCTTTTGGTATGCGTGGTCGAGTCCTTACGCTGGATGCTCCCATCTCGGGCGACGTCATTCCGTTGTCGGAGGTCAATGACCAGACGTTTGCCACCGGCCTTTTGGGCCAGGGCGTGGCGATTCAGCCTACCGGCACGCGCGTGATTGCGCCGGCAGACGCCAAGGTCGAGGCCATTTTTCCCACGGGACACGCCGTTGCGCTCAACACGGTCGATGGCCTAGACGTGCTCATTCACGTTGGTTTGGACACTGTTCAGCTCGAGGGCAAGCACTTTACCGTACATGCGCAAGTGGGCGACATCGTCCATAAGGGCGATGTGCTCATCGAGTTCGATCGCGAGGCAATTGCTGCTGAGGGTTACGATGTGACGGTTCCTATCTTGGTGTGCAACTCCGTTGAGTTCTCGAGCATCAAGGGCTCCGTTGGCGAGCATGTCGAGGAGATGGACCAACTCATCGTCGCTCGCGAGCGCTAGTGAGCGCGCTTGGCCTTTAGCCTACAATTCGAACACGTTTACGGAGGGCGCCCTTGAAAGAGGACGCCCTCCGTGGCAAGATGGGATTTGTCCGAAGCTAAACGGCTTTGGGTCACCGTGGACGGGCAGGGGCCTCGACGCGGCTAGACACGAGACACATACATTACGCGACCTCGCCCTGGTGGCCGCACACGTTGGTTGCGGCCGACGCGGGCCGCGGGCAAGTGCTTGTAAGGGAGCCTTGCCTCTCTTGTACGAGAAAGGACGCGTAATGAAGATCATTAAAGCTAAAGACTACGAGGATATGAGCCGCAAGGCCGCCAATATCATCTCGGCCCAGGTTATCCTCAAGCCCGATTGCGTGCTGGGTCTTGCCACCGGCTCCACCCCGATTGGCGCCTACAAGCAGCTCGCCGCTTGGTACGAGAAGGGTGACGTCGACTTTGCCGAGGTCAGCACCTACAACCTCGACGAGTATCGTGGCCTTTCGCACGACGATCCCCAGAGCTACCACTACTTTATGCGTGAGAACTTCTTCGATCACATTAACATCGACCTGAACAACACGCATGTGCCCGATGGCTCCAATCCCGACGCTGCCGCTGCCTGCTCTGAGTACGACAAGATCGTTGCTGCTGCCGGTTATCCTGATCTGCAGCTGCTCGGCATCGGTAACAACGGTCACATTGGCTTCAACGAACCCGATGACCACTTCTCCAAGGGTACGCACTGTGTCGACCTTACCGAGAGCACTATTCAGGCCAACAGCCGCCTGTTCGACAGCATCGACGACGTGCCCCGTCAGGCCTACACCATGGGCACTCAGACCATCATGTATGCCCGCATGATCCTGGTCGTCGCCAACGGCGAGGCCAAGGCGCAGGCCGTGCATGACATGTGCTATGGTCCGGTTACCCCCCAGTGCCCTGCCTCGATCCTGCAGCTGCACACCAACTGCGTTGTCGTTGCCGACGAGGCCGCCCTTTCGCTCTGCAAGTAGCGATAGCCTATCACCTCGACATAGCTTTGCCGAAGGCCTCCGCTTTGCGGGGGCCTTTTTGCTGAGCGCGCGCCGTGTGCTTGACGAAAATCTTGCCGCGAACTTGACGGATGCGTCAGGTACAGCATGATTCATTCCATAGCAGATACTATGCATAAATGCTATGAAAAGGTCGTAGACGGTAGCTGGCGTTAGGTGAGTTGCGCAACACAATTGAACAGCGCTCATTTGAGGTACACTGCCAAAGGATGGGACAAGCTGGCAAGCGCATTGACCTGCGCAAAGACTGATTGGTTGGGGGATAAGTTTCAATCGGACCACGCTGAACAAAAACTTGCCATTTGCGTATCAACAAACATCCTAAACCGTAGCATCGCTCTATTCATCTAGCGATACATATGGTCTAGCGTTACGGTGTCCATGTGGTCGAGTTGAGGAGCGGGCATGGTTAACGATTTGGGCAATATGGACGACCTCGAGCTTATGCCGCTGGGCAGTAGTTATACGGTGCGGCGCGATCGCTTGATGAACGAACTTATCGCCAAGGGCCGAAAGGCCGGCATCGTAGTCCTCTACGCGCCTGATGGCTTTGGGAAAACCTCGGTGCTACTGCAGTATGCCCAAGAGGTTAAAAACGATCCGACGCGAGGTCCCGTGCGGATCATCGAGGCAGACCGCGCCATTGGGCGCGAGGTGTTTATGCAGCTTGAGGTCGTTACCGAAGAGCTTAAGGACAAGCCGCACTCCCTGATTGCAATCGATAACGTGCCTAACCTCAGCCAGGGCGAGACCGAGGAGCTGATCGACCGAATCCGAAGCCTGCGTGCTATGGGGGTTGGGGTCTTTATGAGCTGCCGTCCTTCGAATCGCCAGCTGATTCATGGACTGGGCGATTCGATTAAAGTTAACGCGCAGATGCTCAAGGTGCATGCCTATGAGTATTCGGCGTGGGCATCGGCGTTTTCGATCAGCACATCGCTCGACTTCTATCAGCTTACGCAGGGCGTGCCCGAGCTCGTCTCGGCTATGCAGTCGGGACTATACGGGCAGGGAGACGTTGCCCAGATGCTCGAAAACGAGATCGTCAATATCTACGGTGCGGCACTTGTTGATCTGGCGTCGCTCGAGAACAACGCCCTGTTTAGCGTGGCATGCTTGATGGTCTTAATGGGTGAGGGCAATATTTCGGAGCTCGAGGCATGCGGTGTTAGGCTTTCGGCGATTGACCAGTCCTATCTTGTCCGCGATTATCCCATTTTTGGCGTCGATCCGGCAGACCGGAGCTTTACCTGCTTGGGTACCGAGGATAACGCACGCCTGCGATTGCGCAAGCTGGTTGCCGAAATTCGCCCCGAACTTGTTGTGCGGGCGGCACGTATTTTGATTAAAGCAGGGCGCTGCGATACCGCGATGGACCTTGCCGACGCGTTTTTGGACCGCAGTGCGGTGTTGGAGCTTGCCGGGCAGTATGGGGTCGATCTGGCCCTGACGGGGCATGGAGGGGATGTTTGCCGCGCGGCGCTGGGAAAGACCGAGGCAGATGGCCAGGCATCGGAGCCGACGCCTGACGAGGCGCTCGGCATCTATCTGGCGGCGGTGAGCGTCTCCAATACAAAGCTCGCGCGGTATATGGCCTCAATTATCGAGCATGCGGGCGAGCAAGCGATTTGCGAGCTCGATCCCGTGTCGTGGAAGGTGGCGCACGCGTTTACGGCCGCCTGTTATGGAGATAGTGGTCTGGGGCTTCCGGCAAGCCATACAGCGTTGGAAAGTGAGGCGTCTTGTGCCGCACTCGACATGCTGTCCGCACATGTCGAGATAAAGCATGGGCTGACCGAGCGGGCGAAGGGCGGCGAGATCCTCGCGGGGCTCAAAACGGATAAGGCCTACGATTGCGAGCTCGATATCGCGGGGACGTTTGTGCGGGCGGACCGCATGTTGACGGAGCTGTTTGATGGGTCGTATGCAGGGACTGACGAGCGTGATGACGAGATGGCCCTGACGCTCGAGGCGCTCGAAGCGCGTGGCATCCGAGCACTCGCCATCTGGGTGCGCATGGTATTATCGGCGCGGCGCCTGTTTGCCGGCATGCCGGTGACCGACGAGCAGGCATTCAATGAGCTCGACCGTTTTGCCGTGCGCGTGCGTGACAATCAGGTTCAGTTGTTTGGCTTGATACTGGAAGGCTGGCAGTCACTGGCTGAGGGGCGTCCGGTCAATGCCAAATTCCGTGCGGTGCAGGTGCTCAGGCTCGCCGAGGAATCGACTGGATACATACGCGACAACGCATTGCTGCTAGAGCGCGCGGCGTACTTACGCAATACATCGATGGTATCGGTGCGCGAAGAGGCAGAGCTGCTCGATTTGAGTCGAACGCAGGTCGGTGGTGCCGAGGCATGGATGGTGGCGCTGCATTTGGCCTCCGCGGGCCGCGATAGCGACCTTGCAGCCTGGATGTCCATGAACCGCCTAGGGATTTTGGATCCGTCGTATCGGCTGTTTGCGCGCCTTGCGATGCATTGTCTGGGTGAGCCGGCCGCTAGAATTCGAAAGAAGCTCCCGGTGCGCGAGCTGTCGCGGTATTCGCTGCGTGACGACTTTGAGGGCGAAGGCGAGCGTCTGTTCCAGGCTGGCGATGCCGAGGGTGTCGATGTGATTGGCCATATCGAGATCCGCATGTTTGGGGCGTTTCGCGCCGAGCGCGACGGGTTTCCCATCACGGATAAGATGTGGCGCCGCAAGAAAGCGGCGACGCTTGCCGAGCGGCTTGCGCTGGGCATGGATGCACTGGTCGACCGCGAGACGCTGGCTATGGAGCTGTGGCCCCATGCCGAGTTCAATAGCGCTCGTAACAATCTGTACTCGACGATATCGCGCCTGCGTTCGGCCTTGGGGCCGACACCGGACGGCAAGTCGTGCGTGCTGATCCAAAACGAGTGCATTGGGCTTAACGGCGATTACGTCAAGACCGACGTGCGATTGTTTGATCAGATAAGCCGCGAAGTTTTGGGAAATCGCACGGGTGCGCGCGGACCCCATCTGATCGAGCTGTGCCTTAAGATCGAGCAGCTCTACGCCGGCCCGTTGTATGTTCCCAATGGCTGTAATCCCACCTACTTTTTGCGTATGCGGCGCATTATGGAATCGAAGTATATCGACTGCATGATTCGGGGCGCGAATGCCGCCCTAGAAGAAAACGACCTGCAGTCGGCGGTATGGCTGGTGGAGTCGGGGCTGCGGCAAGAGACGGCGCGCGAGGACATGGTGCGTTGCGCTATGCGCGTCTACGGTGCGGCGGGGCGACGACGCGATATCGTCGAGCTGTACAGTGGGCATATGCATCACCTGAGGGAGCAGGTCAATGGCGTGCCCGAGCCCGAGACGCGGCGTCTATACGAGCGCTTGGTGGAGGGCAGGCTTAACCGCGTGCTCGTCGAGCGATAAAAAAGAGCGTCCGAATTGCTCGGACGCTCGCAAGCTTGATGTATATTGGCTCGTCGGATCGTTGGCTCTTAGACGAGCTTAATCTTCTCGATGTCCTTGCGCGAGGACTCGCGATACAGCGAGAACTTGCGGCCGATAACCTGGACGACCTCGGCATGGCAGCGGTCGGCGAGCTCTTCGGCGGCCTCGCGGGCGGAAAGGCTGGAACCATCGAGTACGGAGCACTTAACGAGCTCGTGCTTCTCCAGGTAGGCGACCGTCTGCTCGACGGTGCCCTCGTTGATGTCGGACTTGCCGATGATGATGGCGGGGTTGAGGTGATGGGCCATGCTGCGAAGCTGCTTGACCTGGGCTCCTGTCAGTGCCATGGGTTCTCGCTTTCTATGTTATGGGGCGCCCCACGATGGGGCCTTAATCTACGTGAGCTGTCCCACGATAGC
>URZN01000099.1 GCA_900552345.1 uncultured Collinsella sp.
TGGGCATTGTTACTTCCTTTGACTAGAACGACAGGCTTGTGACATTGTCTCTAATATTGTTACAACAATATATTCAATATGTTATATCCAATCGGTGAACGGTTGCAAGCTTATTGTACTGCTCTGAAAAAATAGCCTTTAGCTGGGAAAACCTTATATTAATCAAATACCGTTCACCGAATAAGTATTTGAATTCTTGACATATCGACAAAGCGGAAAAAGAATTGGTTATGACAAATCGCGCAAATGATATTACATTTCGCACAAGAACGTATTCACTTACATAAGTGGATACAAACGGGGACGACGACGGTTGAGTCCGGATAAATCGTTACGTGCCCGGGAATCATGAAAGGATGTGTTATGGACGCTATCGTCAAATTCCTTGAAAAACACCAGCCCCTCTTCGACAAAATCTCGAGGAACATTTATCTGGTGGCGATCAAGGATGGCTTTCTCTCGAATATGCCAATTGTGCTGTTCTCGAGCCTGTTCCTTCTTCTTTCGACGCTCCCTGCCTATGTAGGCATCACGCTTCCGCCTGAGGTGCTGGATTTCTTCAATAAAATCTATGCATATACCATGGGACTTCTTGGCATTATGGTGGCCGGCACCACGGCGAGCTCACTTGCCATGTCGATGAACCGTCGCATGCCTTCGGGTAAATCTCTCAACCCCACCTCGTGCATGGTTTGTGCCATGTGCGGCATGCTCTTGCTATCGGTGACGAACGATGTTGTCTCGATTGGCGGAGCAGATACATCTGTTTTTGAAACCGGCTATATGGGAACCAAGGGTTTTCTCGCTGCGTTCGTAGCCGCATTCTTGACCGTTAATATCTATAAGGTGTGCATTAGCCATAATGTGACGATCAAGCTCCCCAAAGAGGTCCCTGGCTCTATTGCGCAGAGTTTTCGCGATATCTTTGCATTTGGGTTTTCGATCCTTGCGTGCGCTTTTATCGATCTTGCGAGCCGCAAGCTGCTTGCTGTGCCGTTCGCCAATTTGGTATCCGCTCTCATCTCGCCGCTGTTCTCCGCGGTCGACACCTATCCTGGCATGGCGCTTATCGAAGGCGCGGTCGCACTTTTCCAATTTATGGGTATCCACGGTGCTTCGGTTGTCATGAGTCCGATCAATGCTGCGCTCTACGGCAATACCGTTACCAATCTTGAGGTTTTCCAAGCAGGTGGACACCCGTCAATTGCTCTCACGCAGGACTTTACAAGCTTCATCGGCGGTCTGGGCGGTTCTGGCTGCACGTTCATCGTTCCTATTATCCTGATCATGTTTATGCGCTCCAAGCAGCTTAAAGCCATGGGTAAGGCATCGATTATCCCGGTGATTTTTGGAGTTAACGAGCCCGTTCTCTTCGGTATGCCGATTGTTCTCAATCCCTATATGTTCGTGCCCTTCCTAGTGGCTCCTATGGTCAACGCCATTATCGGTAAATTTTTCATTGACGTCATTGGAATGAACGCCCCCATGTATACCATGCCGTGGGCGCTTCCCGGCCCAATCGGTGCATTCCTCACCACGGGTCTCGATCTGCGTTCTCTCGTATTGATGGCTGTGCTGTTGGTCGTTGACTTTGTGATTTACTATCCGTTCTGCAAGGCGTATGACCATCAGCTTTGTTTGGAAGAGTCTGCAAAGGAGACTGCAGGAACCTCGGATGCAGATGCTATTGCCGCACAGGAAAATGTCGCAAAAGCTCTCGAGGCGGTAAAGGACAAGGCGGAGCAGATCCGCGTGCTTGTGCTTTGCCAGGGTGCCGGCACTTCGACTCTCTTGGCAAATGCTCTTCGCGAAGGTGCCGCTGCTAAGGGTATCGATCTGGTTTCTCAGTCCGGTGCGTACGGAAGCCACTATGAGACGATGGATCAGTACAACGTGATTGTTCTGGCGCCCCAGGCACGCATGTACTATGACGCTATGAAGGCCGATACCGATCGCCTTGGAATTAAACTGCTCACCACAAGGGGCAAGGAGTATATCGACCTTACCAACGATCCCGAAGGTGCAATTGACTGGATCGTTCAGGAGCTGGCCAAATAGTAGATGCACTCCGTCGTTGATTCGTCGGTGTATAGTACGGCCCCGCAGCTTATTGAGCTGCGGGGCCGTATTTCGTTGAGTATCTAATTGAGACAATGAGCGCAACCGTCGTGAGATCGCATTGGCGCTCTCCGGGTCACCGACAAACTGCCTTCCATCTATGTGACCAATTCGCTTTCGGTCTTTAGCCTGCTCGAGGCGCGCGAGGATTGCGAGCTGTGCCTGGTGGGCGGCATGCACCGCCGCCGCACCGCCGCCTTTGTGGGGCCCACGGCCAAGGATGCCCTGCGCGCACTAGGGATTGACACGGCGTTTGTCGGTGCCAACGGCATTCTGGACGGCGACGTGTCCACGTCCAACATGGACGAGGGCCGCATCCAGCAGCTCGCCTTTAGCAAGGCCGATACGCGCTATCTGATTGCCGACTCCAGCAAAATCGTCAAGCGCGACTTCTACACCTTCTGCCGCCTGGACAATTTGAACGCCGTGGTGTGCGAGCCGGGTATTACCGCCGAGGACCGCACTGCCATTGAGGAACACACAGGTCATTTGCTAGCTAACGCTGCAGGCGATACTTCTGCCCCCTGCCGGTGCGGGGATTATCGCTTCAATATGACGTGCAGAATGACACGTATAAGTAAAAACACCATTTGTGCGTCAAATTTGATGACGCGTAAAAATTTGCGCGTCATTTTACGCGTCAACGTGACGCGATATGACACGCAAATGCGCTCGGGCCAAGTATTCAGCTTGTGGGCTAGACCAGGCGGGCGTAGTCCTGTGACTGATGAAAGATGTGAGCGATATAGATTGTTTCGTGCTCAAACTTATAAAGGCACACGTAGTTGTTGACGGGAAACGATCGGTAATTACGTGCCGCCAGCTCTTGCATATGCGAGAGGGGACGTAGGAGCGGCTGCTCGCGAAGCAGATCAAGCTGATATTCAAACTCAGCGACAAAATTGCCTGCTGCACGCGGATTCTTGAGGATTTGAGCAAGGTACCCGACGATACTCTCGTACTCATATCGCGCGCTTTTGAGTATAACGACGTTATAGGTCATATTTGTCTCGTATCGCGGTCGCGAAGGAGTCGTAGTCGCTGTAGTCGCCTTGCGATATTTCGTCTTCTGCCAACATCATACGAGACAGCAGTTTTGCCTTGGCGATTTCTTCTTGCATGAGGCGATACTGGTCGCTGCTGATGCAGTGCATGGCCTCGTAGCCGTTCTTAGTTACGGTGACGTCGCGCTCAGACTCAACAAGTGCGGTGAATGTGGCAGTGTCCTTCATGTCTCGGACGGGCACACAAGCGGACATGGGTACCTCCTTTGCGTCGTGGCATAATTGTACCACGACGTGTCCAAGCGACCGGTACCGTCGAATCGTCTCAATCTGTAACAGTTGGGATCGAAAAACTCGGCTAGATGTTACAGATTGAGATTAAAGGGATTGACCTGTGGCGTTTGTCTCGATCTGTAACAGTTAGACGGTCGAAAGTGGGCTACGTGTTACAGATTGAGATCTTTCAGCCCTGGTCGCCCGTTCGTCTAAATCTATAACAGTTAGGATTGAAAATCCCTGCTAGATGTTACAAATCGAGACAAACGGCCTGCACGGGCCGAGCAAAAAAATAGGCCGCATGCGAACCCGTGGAGGGATTCGCATGCGGCCGACAGGGGGTATGCGGCAAAAGTTAGGCCATGAGCAGGCCGGTCTCCGCGACGTTCTTGTACCAGTACGCGCTCGCCTTGGGATAGCGCTTCTGGGTCTCGAAGTCGATGTAGAACAGGCCGTAACGTTTGTTATAGCCGTTGGTCCAGGAGAACTGGTCCTGCAGCGACCATACAAAGTAGCCGTCGACGTTCACGCCACCGTCGATTGCCTTGAGGATCCATGCGAGATGCTGACGCATGTAGTCGATGCGAGGGGCGTCGTCGATAAATCCGTCCTCGAAGTCGTCCTTATAGCCCATGCCGTTCTCGGTGATGTAGATCTTCTTGTAGTTGGGGTAATCATTCTTAATGCGGAGCAGCAGGTCGTAGAGGCCCTCGGGATAGATGATCCAGTCCCAATCGGTGGTGGGTACGCCTTCGCGCACGCATGACTCGCCCACGCCCTTGAGGAACCAGCGCGAGGAGCCCTTGTCGCCGGTGCCATTGTGGTTGATGTCGTTTTCGCCCTCGGCGGCACGCAGGAACTGGCACTTGTAGGTGTTGACGCCCAGGCAATCGTTGTAGGGGAGCGCGGCGGTCAACGCGGCGACGTCCTCGTCACGAACGTCGAGCTCGCCGCCGGCGATATGGGCCAGCTTGGTCGCAGCCTCCATGGTGTCGGCTGCATAGTGGCCACGGAAGGTGGCGTCGAGTACCCAACGGTTGTTGATGACGTCGGCCATGCGAGCTGCCTCGCAGTCGGCGGCGTTGTTGGGGTCGAGGGGATACTTGGGCTCCAGGTTCTGGACAATGCCGATCTCGCCCTCAAAGCCGCCCTCGTGGAAGGCGACGACGGCCTTGGCATGGGCCACCATCATGTTGTGCATGAGCTGGAAGGCCTTATCTAGGCGATACTTCTCGCCGTGCGGCCAGTTGCCGACGATAAAGCTGCCCTCGGCGGTCGCAGGGATCTCGTTAAAGGTAAACCAGTGCTTGACCTCGGTGAACTCGGCAAAGCAGAACTTGGCGTACTCGACAAAGGCGTCAATCGTCGTGCGCGTCAGGAAACCCTCGCCGCCGTTTTGGTAAAAGGCCTCGGGCGTATCGAAGTGATCGAGCGTGACATAGGGGATAACGCCAGCTTTGTTGCAGGTGGCGAAAAGCTCGTGATAGAAGGCGACACCCTCGGGGTTAATCTCGCCAGTACCGTTGGGGAAGATGCGGCTCCAAGCGATGGAGACGCGGATACCGTTGATGCCGAAGCGCTGGCACAGGTCGATATCGACCGGGTACTTGTTGTAGAAATCGCTTGCGGGATCGGGGGAGAAGCGACCCTGAGCTGCCAGGAAATCGTCCCAGGGCACTTTGCCCTTGCCGTGCGTGCGGGTCTCGCCCTCAACCTGGTAAGCGGCGGTGGCGCCGCCAAACACAAAGCCGTCGGGGAACTGCATGGGGTTGGTCATGAGTCATCCTTTCTGTGGGATACGAATAGGGAGAGATGCCCGAACTGGGGATCCGGGCACCAACAGAGGGAGGAACCTAGTCGAGGTTCTCGCGGAGCCACTTGATGGCGCCAGCGGGGTCGCGAGTAAGGTCGATATATTCCTTACCGCGCGGGGCGAGCAGCTTAATGCCCAGGCGATCGGTGTCGGCCTTCATGTCGTTGTAGTAGCTACGGACCTGCGGGGCGAGCACGATGACGTCGTACTGATCCATGATGGCAGTGTGCTGGCCATAGGCGCCTGCGGAGGAAGCGATGTTCTCTCCGGTCTGCGCGGCACCTTCCTTGATGGCGTTGGCAAGCATGGCAGAGGTGCCGGCGCCGGCGCACAGGACGAGGACCTTCAGGCCATCGACATCCTTTTTGTCGGATGCTGCGGCGGCGGGCTCAGGCTGGTCGGCGACCTGTCTCTTATACACATCTCCGAGCC
>URZN01000100.1 GCA_900552345.1 uncultured Collinsella sp.
GCGGCGGTAACAGCGGCACCGACAGTCAGCGTGCCATCGGCAACGTGCGCGACGTGGGCATACAGGCCGTTGTGGTTCTTGGTGTCGGCAACGGTCAGCACAACGCCCTCGGCGGAAAGCTCGCCGGCATCGCCCTGCTGGCCACCCATCTCGGCATAGAACGGGGTGCGGTCGAGCACGACCTCGACGTCCTCGCCCGCGGCAGCGGACTCGACGGACTCGCCGTTGCGCACGATGGCGACAACCTTGGCGCCCTCGATCACATCGTTGTCATAACCGTCGAACTCAGTCGCGGCGACCTTGTCGGAAAGCTCAACCCACACGTCATTGAAGCTGCCCCAGGCGTCGCCCTTGGCGTTGGCGCGAGCGCGGGCCTTCTGGTCCTCCATGCAAGCGGTAAAGCCATCCATGTCAACGTCGTGCCCAGCGGTGCCGGCGATCTCGACAGTCAGGTCGATGGGGAAACCAAAGGTGTCGTGAAGCTTAAAGGCAACATCGCCCGGAAGCACAGCGCCCTCGGCAAGCGCGGCCAGGGCCTCGTCCAGGTAGACGCGGCCGTTGTCGAGCGTCGTGGAGAAGCGCTCCTCCTCGGAGGCGACGATACCCTTGACGAGCGCGACGTTCTTGAGCAGCTCGGGATAAGCCTCGCCCATCTGAGCGTTAACCTCGTCGATGAACTTGGTCAGGAAGGCGCCCTCGATGCCCAACAGGCGACCGTGGAACACGGCGCGGCGGAGCAGGCGGCGAAGGACGTACTCGCGTCCCTCGTTACCGGGGAGGATGCCGTCAGAGATCATAAAGTCAACGGCACGGGAGTGGTCGGCGATGATGCGCAGAGAACGGCTAGCACCGGAGTAATCGTCAGCGTCATAGGTCTTGCCGCTAATCTTCTCGCCCAGCTTGATGAGATGCTGCATCAGATCGCCGTCGTAGTTGGCGGTCTTGTGCTGCATGATGGCGGCCATGCGCTCAAGGCCCATGCCCGTATCGAGGTTACGGTGCGGCAGCTCCGGCATGGAGCCGTCCTCCTGGCGGTCGTACTGGGTAAAGACGAGGTTCCAGAACTCCAGGAAGCGGTCGCAGTCGCAGCCAGGCTTGCAGTCGGGGCTGCCGCAGCCGACCTCCTCGCCCATGTCAAAGTAAATCTCGGAGCACGGACCGCAGGGGCCGGTGGGGCCAGCGGCCCAGAAGTTGTCATCCTCGCCCAGGCGGGAGATGTGGTCCTCGGCAACGCCCAGGGAGCGCCACACATCGTGGGTCTCGTCGTCCTCGGTAAAGACGGTGAAGTACAGGCGGTCGAGCGGCAGCTTGAACTCCTTGGTAATAAGCTCAAAGGCCCAAGCGCAGGCCTGCTGCTTGGAGACGCCGCCAAAAGAGAAGTCGCCGAGCATCTCGAAGAACGACAGGTGACGGCCGTCCTCGCCGATGCAATCGATGTCGTTGGTGCGGACGCACTTCTGGCAGGAGATAGCGCCGATCTCCTTCATGGTCTTCTTGCCCTGGTAGTACTCCTTAAACTGGTTCATGCCGGCGTTGGCAAGCAGCAGCGAAGGATCGTCGGGAACAAGAGACGAAGAAGGATAGAGCTTAAGACCGCGCTCCTCAAAGAAGTTGAGGAACTTGGAGCGGATCTCGGCCGTAGTCATTGACGGGTAGTCAGCACTCATAGAGGGAATCTCCTCGGTTTCACATCGAAACAGTTCAAACGTAACGATATTACCATCCCGCCGCGCAAGTGCAAAAAAGAGGGCCGGCACAATGCCGGCCCTTCAGCGAAATTGCATGTTAGCGCGTATGAATGTTGACTCAAATTACCCCGCTAGTTGTCATCATCGTCCATGGAGCCGTCGATGCCGGTATTGGTATCGTCGTCCGAGTTGGAATCATCGTCTTTGGCGAAGGGGTTCTTGAAGAAGCCCGTGGCATCGGGTTGCAGGCCCGAGAGCTTAATCCAGGGATTATCGAGCTCGGGCTTGGGCATGGCCTTGGCCTCGGGCGCAGTCTCGTTACCGATGAGCTCGGACTCATAGATGAAGGTGTCGTCGCCGAGCGCGTCGTAGGCGGCGACCGGATTGCCATCGGCATCGCGGTACGGCGTGCCCTTAAACACGGCTCCGTCATAGGCCACAAGCTGACGGCCGGTCTCATTCTCGAAGTAGTACACGAAGATGCCCTTGAGGGCCGCACAAAGCGGGATGGCAATAATCATGCCGATGGGCCCCATGAGTGCCGAACCAATAACGAGAGCCGTAAGGCTCATAATGGGATGCACCTGCACTGAGCTCTGCATGACCTTAGGCGAAATCACATTGTCGGTGACGTTTTGCGCGACCATCGTCACGATGAGCGTCCATAACGCCAACATGGGGCTGAACATAAAGCCGAGTACCGTGGCGATTGCCGCGCTCACCCAGGGACCGACGACCGGAACCAAGTGCATGATGCCAGTGAAGATAGCCATGAGCGCCGCATACGGATGGCCGATAATCAGGAAGCCGATAAAGGCGAGGAAACCACCGCAGATGGACGTCACGACCATACCGCGCATGTAGCCGCCGACAGAGCGAGAAAGGATGGCGACCATAAAGCGGTACGAGGTCTCCTTCTCCTGACCGATGATGGTGCAAATCTCGTGATGCATGCGAGGGTAGTCGCAGGCCATCCAGTAGGCAAGCACCAGACCAAGGAAGATCACGAACAACTGCGAGGCCGTATTGGTGATGAGCGGGAACACACCGCGACCAAGCTCGGCAGCAATCTGAGACACATACTTCGATGCCACGGTAACCAGCGACGAAAGATTATCGTCCAAATACTCCTTGAGCGGCGTGTTATTGAGCGTCTTGGCATGCGAGATCATCTCATTGAGATCGCCACCCGCAACACGAAGCTGCTCGGGCAGGCGGCTCAGGACTTCCATGATCTGACCAAAGAGAATCGGCGACAAGATGCAAACGACACCGACGAGCACGGCAACAACAACAATAAGCGCGATAAGCGAACCGATGCCGCGATTCACGCCATGGTGCTCGAGCCAGTTGGTGATCGGGGACATCACAAAGGCAATGATGGAACCAACAGCGAGAAACTCGATAACCGGCGCCAGGATGCCCATAAGGTTAAAGATGACAGCAGCAATAACAATGCAGCCGACAACAGCCCAAATGCGCAGCGTCAGAATGCGGGTGTCGCGCAGCACGCGATCGGTTTGTTGGGGGTGCTCACTCATGAACGAATCATCACTCCGTCGGGGTCGATCTTGTCCTGAATCTTCTTAAGCGTGCGGCGCAGCAGACGCGAAACCTGCACCTGAGAAATACCCAGCTTCTTGGCGATCTCGATCTGGGTCATGCCCTTCACGAAGCGCAGCTCGATCACCTCGCGCTCGCGCGGCGAGAAATCACGGATGGCTTCCTCGATCACTAGGCGGTCATCGGTAAAGTCGAGCTCGTTGTCGTCGTCGGCGTAACGGTCGAGAATCGAAGGGGCATCGTCGGAATCGGACGCACCAGGAGCCTCGATGGGCACCGAGGTATAGGCCGAAGACGATTCCATAGCCTCGAGGACCTCATCGACAGTCACATCTAGATACTCAGCGATCTCCTCAACCTTGGGCGAACGCTGCAGCTCGTTGGTAAGTTTGTCAGTAGCCTGGTTGACCTTGGCCGAGAGCTCCTGCAGACGACGCGGTACGCGCACGCTCCAGCCCTTGTCGCGGAAATGGCGTTTGATCTCGCCCAGGATAGTGGGTGTCGCAAACGTCGTGAACTCAAGACCGCGCTCGGGATCAAAACGGTCAATAGCCTTGAGCAAACCCAGATAGCCGACCTGCATGAGGTCGTCGAGCGGCTCGCCGCGATTCTTAAATTTGTTGGCAAGAAACCTTACCAGGTTCATATGGGACATGACGAGCTGTTCGCGGGCGTCCGGATCACCGGTCTCCTTGTAGCGACGAAACAGCTCGCGGGTTTTCTCCTTGTCCCAAGCGGTCTTGCCGCTCCGGGAACGTTCGGTCATATTAAATATCCGCCTTGAGGTCGAGGGAAAGCGTCAGGGGCGCCGCAGTCTTTTCGTAGGAGTCGCACACGCTCGCCAAAATAAGCTCGGCATAAACAGCAGCCTGGTCATCCTCGTCGACGGTGGCCTGATCGCCAAAGGTAAAGGTCATGCGAACGTGAGATTCATCGACATCGAATTTGATTGAGATGTCGTCGGAATCAACAGCCGTGCAGCCAAAGATAAAGGCTTCCTCGGCAGCCATGCGGATGTCCTCGATGCGATCGACGGACATGGAGCAGAGCGCACCGACATTTGCCGCCGTCATGCGCACAAGGCGCGCCAGACGCGGGTCGCCGGCAACGGTCAGCGTAATGGGGCAAGTTGCTTCGCTACTCATCGCAGGACTCCTCGGTGGTCTCGGCGGGCGTGTAGGTGTAATACTGGGCTGCTTTAGCAGCAGGCTTCTGTGCATCATTGTCACCAGCAGCGACATCGTCCCCGGCTTCGCCAATCAGGACACGCTCGGTCGGCTGCTCGGCTTCTTCGGCAGCGGAAAACTTGCGCTCAGCGTCGGCCGCGGGAGCCTTCACCTTGTTAAAGAGTTTCTGCACGGCACCTGCCGCAGAATCAGTCACGCTCGACACAGCATTGCTGGCCTCGGCCATGCTACCGGTGACCTCAGAAATGTCGCGAACCACGGCTTCGACCTCTACGAGATTGGAGGTAAGGGCATCAACTGCCGTCTTGCTCGACTTAAGCAGCGGCTCCATCTGGGCAAGCGCCGGCGTAAGCTCATCGACAGCGCCATCGAGCTTTCCCACCACAGGCTGAGCCTCGGCGATGGTGTTGTTGAGGTCGTTAACGGTCTTATCGAGCGAGTCGACAACGGTGCGGGTCTTGCGCAGGGTAAGCGCGAGCTCAACGATGGCCCACACGCCGGCAACAGCGAGCAGCAGCAGGGCGATTTGAATGGGACTCATACAAGCCTCCCAAAGGAATCGATATACAGACGGTTTCCATGGTACCCCAAAGGGGACCGAACATGCCATGAGCAGCAACGTGGGACAAAATTATCAGCAGCTACTTCGGTGCATTCCCGCTGCGGTCGCGTTCACTTTGCTCTACGCGCCACTCTTCCCAACCGCGGCCGGCAGGCTGCCAAAATGCACCGCGTTCCAAGCCTTCGGGCAAATAGCGCTGGTCGACCCAGCCTTCGGGATAATCATGTGGATACTTATACACACCGTATTCATCGCTGCCCGGGCGATGGCGATCGCGCAGATAACTCGGCACCTCGCGAAGCCCACTAGAATGGATATCGGCCAGCGCCGCATCGATCGAAGCCTCACACGCGTTGGATTTTGGCGCCAAGCACACATAGAGTGCAGCCTGAGCCAGGTTAATGCGGCACTCGGGATAGCCAATGACCTCGGCAGACTTAAACGCGGCATGCGCCACCAAAAGCGCCTGCGGGTCGGCGTTGCCAACATCCTCAGAAGCGTGAATCATAATGCGGCGAGCGATAAACTTAGGATCCTCCCCAGCATCGATCATGCGCGCGAGCCAATAGATCGTGGCATCGGGGTCACTACCGCGCATGGACTTGATGAACGCA
>URZN01000101.1 GCA_900552345.1 uncultured Collinsella sp.
GAGATAGGCTCCGGTCTCGTGGGCTCGGAGATGTGTATAAGAGACAGCGTATAACGGTGCCACCTGGACGCGCGTCGAGATGCCCGAGCGCCCGGGACACGCCGTGCTGCCTACGGTTCGCATTGCCGACCTGCGCCGCGAGTTCGCACGCGGCAGTCGCTCCATGTTCTCTAAACCGCTGATGGAAGGTCTGGAGCGCGTAGTCGAGCGCCGTGAGAAGGCCGTGCTGCTACATAACCGTCGCGGCTTTGCGCCGTTTCTTATGTGTCGTGAATGCGGCTGCGTGCCCACCTGCAACCACTGCTCCACCGCGCTCACGTACCACGAGCGCACGCACACGCTGCAGTGCCACACCTGCGGATCGTCCTGGCGCGTTCAGCCGTATCCCGCGCCCACGAGCCGCTGTCCCAAGTGCGGCAGCCGCTACCTGGCAAAAATGGGGCTGGGCACGCAGCAGATCGAGGACGCACTGCACCAGATGCTGCCCGACGACGTCGCCATCATTCGCATGGACGCCGATTCCACGCGCGGCAAGGACGCGCACAAAAAGCTGCTTGAACAGTTCGATGCCGCCGATTGCGCGGTGCTGCTGGGCACCCAGATGATCGCCAAGGGTCTCGACTTTCCCGAGGTCACGCTCGTGGGCGTGGTCAATGCCGACTTTGCGCTGAAGCTGCCCGATTTTAGAGCAGGGGAGCGCGCCTACGATCTGCTGGAGCAGGTTGCGGGCCGCGCCGGCCGCGGCGATCGCCCCGGCGAGGTTATCATCCAGACCTATCTGCCCGAGGACCCGGTCATTCGCTCCGTCGCCGAGCACGACCGTTCGATCTTTACCGACTACGACCTGGACCAGCGCCGCGACGCCCTGTATCCGCCCTTCGTGCGCCTGGCCAACATCTTGGTATGGTCGACGAACGCGGATGACGCGCGGGACTACATCGGTCGCATCGCGAAGCTCCTCAAGCGTCGTTGGCATGCCGCCGCGCCCGACTTTTTGCGGGCGGGGAGCGCCGTGCCTCAGGTGCTTGGTCCGGCTTCGTGTGTAATCGAGAGAGCCAAGGATCGTTACCGCTTCCATCTGCTTGTAAAGTCGCCGGTAGGGTACCATGTCTCTGATGATATCGACGCCTGCCTCAAAGAGGTGGGCTCCGTGCGCGGCGTGAGCGTGAGCGTTGACGTCGACGCCTATGATTTGATGTAACAACCCGAAAGGATGGCCATGGAAGCCAACGGAATCGTACTGTCGCCCGACCCTCGTCTGCGCCAGGAGTGCGCCGTCATCGAGGAGATTACCCCGGCGATCGAGGCGCTTGCCGAGAAGATGAAGAAGATGATGTTCGACAACGGCGGTTGCGGCCTAGCCGCCCCGCAGATCGGTGAGCTCGTTCAGCTCGTCACCATCGACTGCGATTACAGCGACAAGAACGACTATGACCCGTATGTGCTCATCAACCCTGTCATTGTTGAGCAGAGCGACCATCTGGTGCCGTTTAGCGAGGGCTGCCTGTCCATTCCCGGCATTAGCTGCGAGATCGAGCGTCCCGATCACGTTGTCGTCGAGGCGTATGACCTGGATGCCAACCTGATTCGCTATGAGGCCTCAGGCGACCTGTTCTGCGTGTGCCTGCAGCACGAGATCGATCACCTGCACGGCAATACCATGTTCGAGCGCCTTAAGCCCATGCAGCGCATCAAGGCCGTCAAGGAGTACCAGGACGCCCTGGCCCGCGGCGCTCGACCGGGCGAGACGGAGTAGGTCCCACCGTCCCGGTGCTGAGCGCCCACATATCATCCCGTGCTCAATCATTCTCGCTGCGCTGCGAAACTGCGCGCGGGACGATATGTGGGCGCTCAGCACCGGGGACTGCGTTGTTCTGGCTCGGTTCGCCCGGGTGCCGTCGGGCCAGGGAGGGGCGTCTTCGCTGATAATTGCTTTGTTGGAAGAGCTGCTTTTATTGCGGCTCTTTCTTTGGTTTTGGGTATATTTGTTCTTGTTGAATTGTTATTGCGGATGGGCTGGATACTTGGCTTTCCGCTGTTATTTGTAGCCGTCTCGGCTTTGGTTGAGGGGAGACGTTCTTTATGCGTATTGTGTTTATGGGTACGCCTGATTTTGCTGTGCCTTCGCTTACTTCGCTTGTTGCGGCTGGCAATGAGATTGCGCTTGTTATTACTCGTCCCGATGCTGTTCGTGGGCGCGGCAAGAAGCTTGAGCCGTCTCCTGTTAAGGCCAAGGCGCTTGAGCTGGGGTTGCCGGTCGTTGAGGCCAATCGTATGACGCCTGAGGTTGTTGAGGCGCTCCAAGCTGCGCAGGCTGATATTTTCTGTGTGGCTGCCTATGGTTGCATTTTGCCTGATGAGGTGCTGCATATGGCGCCGCTTGGTATTGTGAATGTTCATGCTTCGCTGCTGCCTCGTTGGCGTGGCGCTGCTCCCATTCAGCGTGCCATTCTTGCTGGTGATGAGGTTGCTGGCGTTTCCATTATGCGCATTGGGCATGGCGTGGATACGGGCGCTTATTGCGCCCAGGCGTCTACGTCGGTTGCCGGCAAGCATGCCGAGGCGCTGACTATGGAGCTTGGTGAGCTTGGCGGTAAGTTGCTTGCCGATACGCTTCCCTCGCTTTCCGATGGCTCGGCTGTTTGGACTGAGCAGGATGAGTCGCTCGTTACTCATGCTGCCAAGATTTCCAAGCAGGAGATGCGTCTGGATCCGCAGATGGCGGCGCTCGATTGCGTGCGTCATGTGCTCGCTTCGTCCGATACCGCGCCTGCCCGTTGTGTGATTGCCGGCAAGACCGTGCGTGTGCTCGATGCCGCGCCTGCCGACGTGTCGCTTGGCGAGGGCACTGTTGTCGTCAAGAGCAAGCGTGTTTACTTGGGACTTTCCGATGGCGCGGTTGAACTGCTCGAGGTTAAGCCCGATGGCAAGCGTGCCATGGCTGCTTCTGCCTGGGCTGCCGGCCTGCAGGGTGCCGACCTTACGTGGGGTGTACTGTCATGAGCAAGTTGTCTCCCGCGCGCAAGCTTGCGCTCGATGTGTTGATGGAGGCCGATCGCCGCGGTATGTACGCACGCGACGTGTTGTCTTCCCGTGCGTCCGCCAAGGCCATTGACCAGCGCGATTCCGCTTTTGCCGCGCGTTTGGCGCTCGGTGTTGCCGCCACGCAGGGCATTTTGGATGAGTTGCTCGATCAGTTTTTGGACAAGCCCAAAAAGGTCGCGCCGCGCGTTCGCATGGCGCTTCGCATCTCGGCCTTCGAGATGCTCTATTTGCATACGCCGGGCCGCGTTGCCGTGAGCCAGGGTGTTGAGCTGGTGCGCAGCGGTGCTAAGTCTGCTGCGGGCCTGGCTAACGCGGTGCTGCACAAGGTTGCGGACAACGTTGAGGACTTTGCCACGGCATCTGACGTGGATGAGTCCGAGCGCCGCCTTGTTCGCCTTTCTCGTTTGATGGGTCTTCCTCGCTGGCTGTGCGCTCGTATTATGGCCTCGTTCGATACGCCCGAGGGCGCGCTCAACTTTGCCGGCAATCTGGCCCCCGCGCCGCTGGCTCTGCATGAGAATGCGTTTGCGACCAAGTCCGACCCGTATATCTCGCAGCTCGTTGCGCCTGTCTTCCCGGGCTGCCATGCTCCGGTCGATGCTCAGGTTACGGTTGCGTCCGGCGTGTTTGAACGCGCCGCTGCCGTTGCCTCGGACCTCAACGCTCAGCTTATCGCTACTGCGGCGACACGTCCCGGGCGTTGCCTGGAGATTGGCGCCGGTCGCGGCACCAAGACCTATGTGATGATGTGCCAGGCCAAACGTGCCGGGTACGAGCGTCAGCATACCGCGCTCGATCTGCATGATCGTAAATGCGATCAGAATCTCGCGCGCCTGCATAAGGCGGGTATCTCGGGTGTTCGTACGGTGTCGGGCGATGCCTGCGAGCTCAATGAGGTGCTTACGTCGTTTGATGCCATGCTTGGCGAGCCTGCCCTGTTCGACACGGTGTTTATCGATGCGCCGTGCTCTGGCACCGGCACCATGCGCCGTCACCCCGAGATACCGTGGCGTTTGACCGAGAACGACGTTACGACTGAGCTGCCCAAGCTGCAGCTGACGATGCTCAAGGAAGCAGCCGCGCGCGTGGCTGCCGGCGGTGAGCTTATCTATGCCACCTGCTCGGTTTTTGACGAAGAGAACACGCAGGTCATGGACGCCTTCCTGGCCTCTCCCGAGGGCGCCGGCTTTACCGTGGCGCCGCTCTCCGAAGCCCAGATTCTTCAGCTTCCCGATTTCGCGCAGGCCAAGAAGCTCGTTTCCGTACGCCAAAACGCTCGAGGCCTCTTCCAAAGCGTCCCCGTAAACGCAGATTCCTACGACGGCCACTTCTGCGCCCGCCTGGTCCACAAGTAACTACTAAGTTGCGGTGAAATAGGGATTGAATAGCGGCATCTACCCGCCAAACAGTCCTTATTTCACCGCAACTCAGAAGGTCGTGCGAGTGGAGATCGCAAAAGCGGTAAAGAGTGGGAAAAATAGCCCGACTCATACTTGCTGTTATCAAAAGTAGGGCGGATTACGGGGCTAGATCGGTGATGCCCGACCACAGCAAAAATGGCCTAAATAAAACCGCAGGTAGATGGCTTGTTGAAATTTGCAAATTACCGGAATGGATAGAGGTTGTCAATTCAGCCCCGTAATCCGGCAGAGTTTTGAAATGTTACAAACTCAGCATCACCCTGAAATCCGATCTAAAGAAACGTTGCGGTGAAATAGTCCCTGTTTGGCCGTTGGTTGGGCTGATTCAGGAACTATTTCACCGCAACTCATCAGGAAACCTGGGTGGCGGGACCGTTTGTCACTAGTGGTTATGCGGGCAGTTGGCGCAGCAGCCGCTGGTGGCGGTGGTGCTGGAACCACCGCTGCGCTGGTCGGTGTTGTAGAAACCGCTGCCCTCAAACTTGATGCCGCTGGCCGAGAACGTCTTGGATGCCGGAGCGCCGCAGCTCGGGCACACGACCTCGGGGGTCTCGGACATGGGATGCTCAACCTCAAACACGTTGCCGCAGCTCGAGCACTTGTAATCGTAGCGCGCCATATTACTTCCTTTTCAGCACAAAGCGGGCAGATCGCTCTGCCCGCATAAATTCAAACAGCTGTAACTGTACCCTATATCGGGGGTTTTATCACGCTTCGCCCCAGAATCTATGGGTGTTGCGCAGGAGCTGTGCAGTTTTGCCCTCGGCGGCTGCAACGTCAGCCTCATCGGCCTGCCAAGTCCAGTTGCCCGTGGCGACACCCGGCACGTTCATGCGCGCATCGTCGCCAAGCCCCAGGATATCCTGCAGCGGTATCATCACCAGGGGAGCGTCGCTTGCCAGCGCGTCGCCCATCAGCTTGGCCGCCACCTCAGCACCGCTCGGTTCGTCGCCGCCCGCAAAGGAGCGCGTGCACCAACCGGCGAGCGTCGACGTGTCGTGCGTCGAGGTGTACAGAATCTTTCCCGGCGTGGGATGCACGCCGCAGCGGACGTCGTAATCGCTAAACTCCAACACGTCCATGCCGGGGAAACCGCAGGTCGAAGCCATGGCGCGAACGCCGGGCGTCAGGTAGCCCAGGTCCTCGGC
>URZN01000102.1 GCA_900552345.1 uncultured Collinsella sp.
CACGGCCAGCGTCACGTCCTCGCCAGAATCGAGCCCGGCCTCGACGGTCTGCAGCGCCTCGGCAGTGTAGAGCTGCGCGGCTATACGGTGAATGAGCATGCTGTTCCTCCGGCATTGCAACGCCAAAAGCCCGCCGAGGCAAGCTCGGCGGGTCGTTCGTCAAAGTTCATTAACGTTTATGGTACCGCACGCCCCCGTAACCAAAAGCCAAAGCGACATCATGCCAAATGTTGCCCACAACGGTCTTGCTAACGCGTTTTCCCAGCTTATTAATCCGCTCTCCGCTTTTTGATTTGCTGTCTTCCGGCAGCGATTTACACCGTCCGCACCCCCTGGCGAGCATTTCGAGCTACAAAGCGCCTATAATTGACCATGCTTACGTATTCAATGTCACTTTTTGAGGAGGGGGGGGGGTAAAACAAATGGCCGACACTCCATCTTGTGCACTGTACGCCGGGCTTAAGTCACTCGGTCGCATCAACAACGGTAGCGCCGCGCAAATTCTCATGGCCAGCAACGCCCGTTACGGTGGACGCCTCATCTCCGAACGCTTGACGGCCCCGTCGTTTATCTCACGCGAAATCGTTCACGCCAAACCCGGTGACCTTCCCGAGCCGCTGTTTGCGCCCTTTGAACAAAGTGCGCGCCAGATACTCAACCTCATCATGCAAAACCGAGGCTCCGACCCCCAATCGCTGAGCAAGGTCGCTAAACGCTATATGGAGTCGTGCGTCCCAGACATGCAGGATGCCCTTACCAATTGTGGCGTCGACGGCATGCTCTTTAGAAACGGCGTCGAGCGCATCGAGACCGCTGACGATAGTGACATCAAAGATCGCCTCTACATCCATCTGGTCTTTTTTATCGTTACCGGCTGCCTTGGCGACCCCGCCCGCGCCATCGAATACACCGAGTCCTTTGTGTCCGACCAGATGCTCTCGACACTCGGCACGGTCGAGACTACCGTCACCTCGTTTTTCTCGACAACCGCACGCCCCACGGGAGACGTTCGCCTGGGGCTGCTGCGCGTCGTGGGCAACTCGGCACGACCGCCGCTGCGTCCCCTTACCACGGACCCGGTGGGCAGCATTATCGGGTCGCTGACGGGAGACGAGAACGCCATCACCGACGTCGATTTCGACGTCTCGCACCAACACCTGCGTATTTGGCTCCAAGACGGACGCTGGCTTGCGCAGGGCCTCGGCTCCACCAACGGATCGTTTTTGATCTCGGGCGTCGACCGCTGCCGACAGGCTATCGAACCGCCCAAACGCGAGCGCCCTGCCAACTTTGCCAATGCGCCCGTCGAGATTCACAACGGAGATACGCTCTGCTTGGGCGCCACGACGCGCTTCTTGGTCATTCGCATCACAGACTAGCCCTCCCACACATCTTCGACGCACAAGGTGCCGTTATTTGCATTATCCCATGCAAATAACGGCACCTTTTCGATTAAGGCAACGGTTGCGCTACCTTTTCACTAACATTATCGCTATGCACTTTTTCTCGAAAGGATTGTCCCGTGACGTACGACACAGACATGGATATCATCGCGTTGTCCCCCTTTGAACCAAACGCCATGTTTGCGACCACCGAAGACTCCGATACCATTCGCCGCTTTACCACCCTTTTGGATTGCGGGGCAGTCGGCGGCGGTTCCCACCATCTTCGCAAGGTCGCCAACACCGAGGGCGAGACCTTTGCGCTCAAAACGCTATGGCCCCTCAGCGGCTGTGATGAAAACGGCTCCGCCGTCAGCCCCTCGGGCATCAAGACGCTTACCGAGGAGTATCGCAATCTTGCAGCCGTCTCACTGTTGGGCGGCTTTCCCAAAACCTATGGCTACGGCTATACCGGCTCCGTACCGGCCATCCTTATGGAGTGGATTGAAGGCCTGCCCCTTCGCGATGCTGCGGCAGAGCTAACCGACCCCGCCGAGGGCGGCCACATTCCCGCAAACACCGTCGCCGCGATTGGAAAACGCCTGGGAGAGATTCTCCTGGGTGCCCAAAAGCTCGATGCGCCGTTTGCGCACCGTGATATCTCCTTGCGCAACATCATTATTCGCACGACGCGCCGGTCCCTTGCCCAGCAGATTGCACACTGCAGTTTTGACCTTTGCCTAGTCGATCTGGGCAGCTCGAGCATCAAGCGCTCAGACCCCTCGTTTACCATGTCCACCGGCATCTGGCGCAACGGCACCCCCGAGTTCGCCCCACCCGAGATGCTCTCCAACGACATCCCCGAGCTGGCGCCGCTACGCACGTCGCCCAGCATCGATACATACGAGCTCTGCAGCATACTCTACACGCTCTATGCCGGTCACACGCCATATCGCCTAAACGAGCATATGGACCAGTCGCCCTACCTGTACAAGATCGAGCACGAGCTCGAGCCGCTTGAGGCACGCGTACCCGGCGACCAAATGCTTGTCGATGTCATTATGAGCGGTATCCATAACGAGCAGTCCCAGCGCGCGCCGCTGTCTACGATTGTCGGCAAGCTCGATGCCTGGATTAAAGACATCGATTTTGAGCCGCGCACGCCGCTGCCCACCCCGATCGACTTTAGCCAGCAACCGAAGCCTTCCGGCTCCGACAAGGCTCAGACGCGTCACCCAGTCATCTCGCGTCGCGCTGCGCTCGCGCTCGGCAGCGTCTGCGTTGCCGGCATAGCAGGCTCTGCCATTGCCACGGGATGCTGGGGGCTTATCGACCTGGCGCACGGCATCAAGCCGTCACTCGACGATTACACCTGGGAAGAACTCGCCCTGATCTCCCGCAAAATCCAAGAGACATCTTCCAACAAAAACGCGCTCGAGATTGCCGAAACCTACCACCTGGTAAACAGCAAGCAGTCGCTCGAAAACGAGAACACCAAGACTGTCAGGCTTTCCGACGGGACCAAGGCACAAATCCAGATCGTTGGCTTTAAGGCAGACACGCTCACCGATGACGGCCTCCCTGCGGGCATCACCTTTATGTTCCGCACCCCCATCGCTATGCGCGCTGTAAATGACAGCGCCGCAACGGGTGGTTGGGAGCAATCGTCGCTTCGTGAATGGTTGGCGGACAAGGGCATGGCTACGCTGCCCGACAATCTCCGTAATCAGATTCGCTCGGTGCGAAAGCTCACCAACAACACCGGCGGCACCAAAGACGCCTCCAGCATCACCGCCACCGACGACATGCTCTGGCTACCGTCCATGAGCGAGCTGTGCGGTTACCAGTCGCCCGAAACGTTCGCAGAAGGCAGCGAGTACCTTTCTGCCCTCTACAGCGGAGAAGGCGATCAGTACCAGCTCTATCGCGAGCAGAGCGTAAGCGGCCTGACCACCAACGATACCATGATCCGCACCGTCGCTGGCAAAAAAATCTGCTACTGGGAGCGCACCCCCAGCGCCGACTGCAGCGAGGGCGCCGACTCGACGTACTTTAACCGCGTTGGAAAAGACGGCGACGTGTTTTGCTGGGCAACGCCCGGAAACGCTCCGGACCAAAAGACCTATGTCCTACCCGGCTTTTGCATCTAACACCTTCACCGGATACCAGAAAGGAGTCTCGCATCATGCGTGCGGAAACACCTTCCGAGGTGCTCTTTGATTTCCTTAAGTGCGACCTGCAGATCAACAATCGAGAAGCGGCGCGCATTCTGATTTCGGACAAGCCGATGGGCTCCAAACCGGCCCCAAGGTTACGTATTGCCGAAAAGACGTTTCTATCGCGACGCGTGGTGCACGTCGTTCCGGGTACCGACAAGATCGACCCCGAGATGTTTGCCGATTTTTCGCAGAGCGTACAGAGCTTGGCTGCCGCTGTAAAAATCGGTAGCGGCAGCAGTCCAGCGGCCACCAACGCTCGCCAGCAAGCCATTACGGCACATGCCCTCGAGCGCATGGCAACGTCGCTCGAACACTGGGGGCTCGATGGTTCCATCCTGCGCAATATCTTTGACCGCATCGCCGTCATGTCGGGCCTCAAGCAAAGCGACCGGCGCCTTTTGGAACTTCTTGCGCTAACGGTCTGCGGATGCCTAGCCGACCCCAATGCCGCCGCCTCCGAGGTCAAAGACTTTGCCATAACGCAACTGGCCCAAACCTTTGGCACGCTCGAGACCGCCGAGGTAGTCCAGGCGCGGGGCACTAACCGCAAGGTCAACGAGCCTCCTGCAAAACTGGGACTGCTCAGACTTGCGAAAGACGGCTCGGCCTTGCCGCCGATCTATCCGTTAAGCCTCGATCCCGAGGGTACGGTACTAGGCTCTTTTGCACACGACCAAAACGCCATCACCAACGTAGGACCCGATGTATCCCGTCGGCACCTGCGTGTAGCGTTTTCTAACGACACATGGCTCGCAAGCGGCCTTCATTCCACTAATGGAACGGTGCTGGTGACACGCAGTGGCGCGACCACCGTTATCGAAAAGCCACGCTCGCTGCGCACCGCCGATGACGAGGACAGGCAGATTCCTATCCACGAAGGCGACCTGCTTAAGCTGGGTTCCTCGACCGAGTTTTTGGTGCTGAAGATCTCCTCAAACGTACGCGCGCTGGCCTAGGGCCGAGCTCACACAATAAGAATCAACGCAAAGGGGCGCTGCTGCGCACATCGCAGCAGCGCCCCTTTATATGACGTGGACATCTAAAAACGGATGCAGGAGCCGACAAAACTCAGCAAGATAACTAAAACATAAAAGCCGCGTGGGGGTCGGGTCCCCACGCGGCTAACAGGTTTGGGCTAATAAAGCCCGGAGGTAAACACTAGTAGAGTTTAGTGCTCGCGACGCTTGGTCATGTACATGCCCACAGCGACAGCCACAGCGCCGGTAAGGGCGGCAGCAGAGGTCACGACGAAGGTCGGATCGCCGGTGGAAGCAAGGGCGGTGTCGTCCTTCTTCTCGGCCTTAGCCTCGTCCTTCTTGTCAGCAGCAACCTGCTTCTTGCCCTCATCCTTCTTCACAGTCTCGGACTTGGGGGTCTTAGCGGTAAAGAAAGCGTAGACAGTGGTGTCCTCGGTGATAGGAGTAGAGAAGTCAAACTTCTTGAAGGACTCCTTGGAAGAAGACCAGCCGACAAAGTTGAAGCCGTCGACGGAAGGATCACTGGGCTGAGCAACAGTCTTGCCGTCCTCGACCTCAACCGTAGTAGTGGAACCATCAACATAGAAATTGACCTTGTGGGTCTGGACAGCAGGTGTCTCGTTCTTGGTCCACTGGGCGTAGAACGTCACGTGGTCACCGCCGCCCTGGACGGGCTTGCTGAAGTCGACGGGATCAGTGCCCTCGGAGTCGTAGGTCCAGCCGGCGAAGGTGTAGCCCTCGCGGGTCGGGGCCAGGGGCTGGCGGGCGACGCCGTCAGAATCAGTAACGCCCTGGAGCGTCACATTACCGTCAAAGAATACACCACCGTTGGCGAAGTAGAGGACATCCTTGACGTTCTTGTTCTCGTCAACGTCAGCCCCCTTGTCCTCGGTCCACTGGGCGAACAGGGTAGCATGGTCGCCGCCGCCGACCAGCGGCTTGCTGAAGTCGACGGGATCAGTGCCCTCGGAATCGTAGGTCCAGCCGGCGAAGGTGTAGCCCTCGCGGGTCGGGGCCAGGGGCTGGC
>URZN01000103.1 GCA_900552345.1 uncultured Collinsella sp.
GCTCGGAGATGTGTATAAGAGACAGGGGGAAAGGTGTTGAAAAATGGGGCGGTTCCCCATATTATTGATGACGTCGACAGGCGGGGTGGTTCCCCGCGTACGTGCCATCTGAGTAACCGAGGGGAGGGCGCACATGGGAATGACGGGTGCATACGAGCGCAATCTCGATGCAAAAGGTCGTCTATCCCTGCCTGCACCCCTTCGTGAGGAGCTTGGAGAGCACGTTCGCGTGTTCAAAGCCCTGGATGTCGATGCTCTGTACGTGTTCTCTGCCGAGGCCTTCGATAAGTGGGTCGAAGGACTCTTCGCGGGTCGTGAGGGCCACGAGGGTTTTAACCCGCGTGACATTAACGACCAGAAGCTCATGAGGGCGATCAACAAGCGCACCACGTCGATGGATGTGGACAGCGCGGGTCGTATCGGTCTTTCCGAGTCTCTCCGCAAGCAGGCGAACCTCGACCGCGAGGTCACGGTTGTGGGCAACTACGACCACCTTGAGGTTTGGGACCGCGCTACGGCCGATGAGGACGATGACGACGAGGCCCTGCTGGACCTCTTCTTCTCGTAAGGGCAAGGCACGAGTAACGGATGGAGCGTGGGATCTTGACACAAGAATATCGGCATGAACCTGTCATGCTCGGCGAAGTGCTTGAGTCGCTGCAGCTAAAGAGCGGCTCCGTCGTCTGCGACTGCACCCTTGGCGGTGCCGGCCATTCGGTAAAGATGGCCGCGCAGGTGGGGGAGACCGGCCTTTTGCTCGGCGTCGATCAGGACGACATGGCCCTTGAGGCCGCTGGCGCCCGTCTGGACCGCGAGGTTCCCGGCGTACCACACCAGCTGCTGAAGGGCAACTTCGGCGACTTGGACGAGCTGCTTTGCTCGGCCGAGGTGCCCGGGGTCGATGGCTTCCTGTTCGACTTGGGCGTTTCGTCGCCGCAACTCGATATCCCTGGCAGGGGCTTTTCGTACAACGAGGACGCCCCATTGGACATGCGGATGGATCCGGGTAACAACACCTTAAACGCAGCTGAGGTCATCAACACCTATAACGAACACGACCTCGCCCGGATTCTACGCGTCTATGGCGAAGAGAAGTTCGCCTCGCAGATCGCACGTGAGATCGTGCGCCGCCGCGAGCATGAGCCGATCGAAACCACCGGCCAGTTTGTCGAGATCATCAAGGCTGGTATCCCCGCTGCCGCTCGCCGGCATGGCGGACACCCAGCCAAGAAAAGTTTCCAGGCCATTCGCATCGAGGTCAATCACGAACTCGATGTGCTCGAGCGAGGGCTTGACGCCGCCACAAGGTGGCTCAACCCGGGCGGACGCATCTGCGTCATCTCGTATCACTCGCTCGAGGACCGTATCGTAAAGAACCACTTTAAGGAGATGAGCCAGGGGTGCACGTGTCCGCCGGAGATTCCGGTGTGCGTGTGCGGCAACGTGCCGATACTCAAGGTCATCACCCGCAAACCCCTGGTTGCCCAACCCGATGAGGTTGCGCGCAACCCTCGGGCGAGATCAGCCAAGATCCGCGTGGCGCAGCGTCTGTAGACGCGACCGCGCGATATTGGACCTCCCGCTCGTACCACAAACGAAGCTTAAACACACTACCAACGTACTCGGGATGGGAGGCGGCATATCATGGGCTACAACACCTCAAACGCAGCGCTCGCCTATGATATGAACGCCATGCCCGCCTATCGTGAGACGCCGCAGGCCCCCGTTGCTCCTCGTGAGCAGCGCACGCCGCGCTTTGATGTCTACACGGGCGCGGGCCGTCAGGCAAACCAGGCGGTAAGCCCGGTTTTCATGAGCGTTCTTAAAACGTTTTGCATCATTGCGGCCATCTTCATGACGATCGGTGTCGCCCGTGTGGCGCTCGCCGGCGTTACGGCCCAGGTGCTCAACAGCAACGCCGCGCTTACCAACACGCTCGAGAAGGCGACCGACGAGAGCTCCGACCTGGAGGTCATGCATTCGGTCTATGGTGCCGACACGCGCATTCGCGACCTTGCGGGCGCTTATGGCATGGTGGAGCCCAGCGAGAGCGTTACACTTGATTTTTCGCAGGATGCAGCCGCGGGCGCTAGCTCGACCGCGACCGCTCAGTAACAAGACGGTAGCTGAGTATGACAAATGACTATCGCCGCGGCTCCGACGGGGGTCGCGGTTCTGGACGTCCCTCATCGCGGGGACGTTCTGGTTATCAAGGAACGGGTCGGCCATCTTACAACGCGAGGCCGTCCTATGGCAACGACCCCGCGTCGCGTCTCCGTGGCTCGAGTAGTCCTCAGATGCATAACACCAGACCGCGCAAGAGCTCGTCGACCGAATGGCTCACGGGCACGCCGCTGCCCCGGCGCAAAGCTGTCATGGGCTTCATCGGGCTTGGCTTGGGTTTGGGCGCCCTTCGCCTTGCCGACTATCAAATCGTGGAAGCCGATAAGTTACGCGACCGCGCCGATGCACGTCGCTTGCTTGCGCAGACGCTGTATGCCAAGCGCGGTACCATCTACGACCGTAACGGCAACGTGCTGACGTCGTCGGTCGAATGCCGCAACATCGCCGTGAATCCTCAGCTTATCGAGGACGTTGACAAGACGGTGTCAGCGCTGGTCAAAGCTACGGGAATCGATAAAAAGACCTGTCGCGAGCTCGTTGAGTCGGATGGCACCTGGGTGTATATCAAACGCCAGGTGGACGAGGACGATGTCGCGGCGCTGGAGAAGAAGAACCTGCCAGGCGTGCTCTTTGAGCAGGCCATGAAGCGCGTGTACCCCTACGGCAACCTGGCATCGCAGGTGCTTGGCGTGGTAAACGTGGACAACGACGGTCTGACGGGCCTCGAAAAACAGTACAACAAGCTTTTGACCGGAACCAACGGTTCGCTGGTGCGCGAGCGGGCGAGGGACGGTAGCTATATCGCGGGCGGCGCCTATAAGAAGGTGGCGGCGGTGGACGGCGTGGATATCGTGACGACGCTCGATGTCAATATCCAGCGTGCCGCCGAGGACGCCCTGGCCGAGGCGGTCGAAAAGACCAAGGCCAAGAATGGCTCGGCCCTGGTCACCGATCCCACGACGGGCGAGATTCTGGCGGCATGCTCGTATCCGACATATGACCAGACCAATCTGGAAAATGCCAAGACCGAGGACATGAACTTGCGCCTGGTTACCGATGCCTACGAGCCCGGCTCGGTCTTTAAGACGCTCGTGGCCGGTGCCGGCTTCGACTTGGGCGCCGTGCGTTCGAGCACGTCGTTTGAGGTGCCGGCGAGCATTAAGGTTGGCGACGACACCGTTACCGACGCCGATAAGCGCGACTACACCATGACCATGGATGTGCGCGAGATGATGCGCCGTTCGTCCAATGTGGGCTTTGTCCTAGTGGGACGCAAGATCGGTGCCGATGATTTTGCCACCTATGTGGACAAGTGGGGTATCGGTCATAGCTCCGGTGTCGATTTTCCGGGTGAGAGCCTGGGCATCGTCAAGGAGCGCGACCAGTACGACGGCGCCACGCTGGGCTCGATGAGCTTTGGTCAGGCGCTGTCCGTCTCGCCGATTGAGGTCGCACGTGCCGTGGGCGGCATCGCGAACGGCGGCGTGATGATGACGCCGCACTTCTATAAGTCCAGCAAGGGCGATGAGAAGGACTGGGGCGAAGGTGAGCGTGCGATTTCGGAGGACGCTGCCGCCCAGGTGACATCGTGCATGCAGACGGTCGTGTCCGAAGGCACGGGCGTTGGCGGTGCGGTCGATGGCTATGACGTAGCGGGCAAGACCGGTACGGCCGAGCGTGCTGACGAGAACGGCGGTTACCTCAAGGAGAACTACATGTCGTCCTTTATGGGCTTTGCGCCGGCACAATCGCCCAAGGTGCTGTGCTATATCACACTCGATGGAACGCCGAGCGGCTCGGATGCCGCCGCGGTGCCATTCCAGTCCATTATGGCCAACGCGCTCGACGTGCTGGGTATCCCGCGCACGAAGTAGGGGGTTACAATCTTGAGCGTGGTCTGCCGTTTGATCTGAAGGGTGTTCACATGCCCTGCACCACGCGCGCATGGCACTGGGATACAATACGCCGATAGCATTATTAGGTTTACAGGGGAGCTGCAATGATAGAGATCGCCGTCAACAACCTCGCGGCCTCAACGGGGGCCCGAACCGTGACGGAAGAAGTCGACCGGGTATGCCGCGGGTGCGTTATCGACTCGCGTCAGGTCGAGGAGGGGACGATCTTTGTCGCCTTCCCCGGCGAAAAGGTCGACGGCAATGATTTTGCCTCCCGTGCCATCGAGTCGGGTGCCGGTGCCGTCGTGATGACGCGCGAGCCCGATGCCGAGCTGGTTTCGTTGGCGCAGGATAAGGGATGCGCCATCTTGCTGACCGACGACCCCGTGGAGTTCTTGCTGCGCCTGGCGCACGTATATCGCTTGGAGCTTGGCTGCCTGGTCGTCGGCATTACCGGTTCGATTGGCAAGACGACGACCAAGGACGTGCTCGCCGCCGTGCTCGCCAAGCGTTATCGCGTCTGGGCCACGAAGGGCAATTTCAACAACTTGATCGGCATGCCGCTCACGGTGCTTTCCGCTCCGGCCGATACCGAGGTCCTGGTGCTCGAGATGGGCATGAACCATTTTCATGAGATTGAGCGCCTGTCCCAGTCTGCCAACCCCAATCTTGCCATCGTGAGCAAGATCGGAACCTCCCACATCGGTATCCTGGGCAGCCGCGAGAACATCGCTCGCGCCAAGTCCGAGATTGTCCAGGGCATGTGCGCCGCCGGCGACTTCTCGCCGTTGCTGGTTTTGGGCGGCGAGGACGACTTTACGCCGTTCATTCGCGATACGTTCGCCCAGCCTGCGGGTATTGACGTGATGCTGGCCGGTGTCTCGGACGACGACGAGGTCCGCGCGCGCGACATTCGCGTCGACGACGAGGGCCATCCGGTCTTTACGCTCGACTTTGGTCAGGGCGACACGGTCGATACCATGTTGGCTATTCCCGGTGTGCAGTCCGTGCCCAATGCCGTCAAGGCCGCCGCGGTCGCCTATCGTCTTGGCGTGACGCCCGAGCAGATCGATGCTGCCTTTAGGGGCCTTACGATCACCGGTCACCGTCAGGAGATCAAGCGCGCCAAGAGCGGAGCACGCATCATCGACGACTCCTATAACGCCAGTGCCGAGTCTATGGCTGCCGGCCTCGATTTGCTGTGCTCGCTCATCTGTGACGGTTCGCGCATGGCGATCTTGGGCGAGATGGGCGAGATGGGCGACGAGGCTCCCCGCATGCATGAGCTCGTGGGAGCCTATGCCGCCGCCAAGAAGCTCGACATGCTCGCGTGCGTTGGCGGCGAGCTGGCTCAGCTCATGGCCGATGCCGCACGTATGATGGGTATGGATGAGGACCGCATCCAGGTATTCTCCGATTATCAGCAGGTGCTCGACCGCATGGGCGGCGCGCTTGAAAATCATGATGTTGTACTGGTCAAGGGTTCCCGTTTTGTTGAGCTCGACCGCTTTGTGGAAG
>URZN01000104.1 GCA_900552345.1 uncultured Collinsella sp.
TTCGCCGGCCTGCTCAAGCGCTACTTTGGCTAAGCCAAACGCCTGAGACATAACCTCTAGCTCGATAAGGCCCGGACCGCATGGTTCGGGCCTTTTTGTGTCTCGAGGACTCGTTAACGCCCTGAAATAGGACTGCCTTCGGCATCAGTTGCTCGTCAAAAACTAAGTGAGTAGACTTTTTGGAACTTGCCGAGCATACCATCCATATTGCTTTATAAAGCCGCAGGTAAATGACTTGTTGCAAAACGGCTTGGTCGCCAAAGTGCCAAAAGTCTACTCACTTAGAACCGCAGCCGTCCACGATCGAGCTGTTTTGCGTCTAACGGGCATCTTTCCGTCGATTACTCCCAATTTTGTCCAGTCAACGAATAGTTCAGACCGAAGTAATGTCTCAGCCCTTTGCTCATCCGAGCTTTTATCACGATATTCCGCATCGAGCATCCTGCATACGGCCTTAACGACGGCGCGGAATCTACCCTCATCGGATATCTGTCTGTGTGTCAGGAGAAGTACATCGTAGCCCATGGCCTGAAGGGCTGTCATGCGGTCAGCGTCACGCAAGCCATCCCCTGCGCGTCCGTGCGAGGCCTTTCCCTGACATTCAATGGCCACCTGCCGCCTGCCGTCCGGCGAAGAAAGAAGTAGGTCGATATATACACGGGACTTTCCCACAATCGCTCGAGCACTTGTGCTTAGTGTCACTTCGACATTGAGCTCTATGCCGCAAAACCCTTCGCCTCCCAGGGCTCGCGGCAGTCCAAGCAACAAATACGCCTCGACCTCAAAAGGCGACGCGGCACCCAATGGAACGAGTTGCGATACCGCCATAAATCTATTGCCGTAACGCATCCCGCAAACATCTGAACAAAAACGGTCAAGGTCTCTGCCCAAAACCAAAGCGTCTCGACGCCATAAATTTGAAGCGGTGCCGTCCTCGGACGGGCAGCGCACCCAACCGACCGTTGTCGAAATCGTACCCGAATCAATTGCACGCGTAAGCTCCGCCTCAAGTGCCGCCGGTAGAGCACACACCGCAAACAAGCCACACATCTCCGCCAATACCAAAAGAAGCTGAAGATCCGTCAGATGCCGCGACATGATGAATACCGTCAGTAGAGGAGACGTGATCAAAAATCCATGCTCCGTTTCCTGCACGGATTCCCTGGGGAGCTCGCCCAGGAACAGCCGCTGCCTAATGCTGGCAGAGCATGTCCGTTTGCTTCTCGTCCGAACCAATGTATACAACGGAAAGCCGAGTGCAACCGCAGCCGTCGGGCTACGGGCGAGGTCATATCGCTGCCGGTCTTCTTCCGGTCGCGGAAGCGGCGGACACAAAGCGCGGACTTGAGGGGGCAAACGCCAGTATCTAAAAGCCGATATGTCACAAAGTAAATCCTTCATAGGCACAGGAAAACACGAATTTCAACCCAGCTTGTCACGCATTGGCGCGAACGCACCAAAAATGGCACCGAACGGACTGTCAAGTTTTCAACAGCCCTCCCCAACTGACCAAAAGCTTGCCGAGAGCTGGACAAAGTTCTGTTGAAAACCCCATTTTTTTTTCGCATGCAGAAGCTTTGCGCGGCAAGTGAGTAGACTTTTTTGAACATCCCGAGCAGGCCGGTCATCCTGCTTTTCAAAACCGCAGGTAGATAGCTTGTTACAAAACTGTCTGGTCGCCAAAGTTCCAAAGGTCTACTCACTTAGGTTGCAGAGTGCTCCCATTAGCTGCAATTCCAAGGTATTAAGCACTTTTGGACTCAAATCGTCATACTGAACAAGAATTTGACTTGAGTTTTCAGGGACAGATGCGCCATCGGCACACCAATAGCAGTCACTGACATCGATGAACGGGATACTCGAGCGCGTGAGGGCCCGCACAAAAGAGCTTCCACCCACTCCGCGCTCTGCAACCACGGTGCAGTAAAGGCCCGCATCTGCATGCTCAATCGAGACCTCCCCTGCCGGAAACGTTTTCCGTACAAGCGCCGCCAGGCCATCACGCGCCTCGCGAGCACGAACGCGCACGCGATTCACATGTCGCTCGTAATCACCCGATTCCAGCAAACGCGCCAAAGCGACCTGGTCAACAGAGCTCACCGACGAAGCGTAAAAACCAAGGTTGCGCCTAAACCGCTCCATTAGCTCATCGGGCAACACCATGTACGCTAGACGCAACGCCGATGAAAGGCTCTTCGAAAACGTGTTGGTGTAGATAACCGACTGGGCGGCATCGATCGACGCGAGCGCAGGAATCGGCTTGCCGGCAAGGCGAAAGTCGCAATCGAAGTCGTCTTCGATGAGATATCGGCCCGGCTGCTCGGCGGCCCAGCTCAGCAGCGCATAGCGACGTGCAATGCTCGTCACAAGGCCGGTCGGATACTGATGGGACGGCATCAGGTGAAGGACATCGGCCCCGGCTTTCTGCAAAGCGCTCAAGTCCACGCCCTCATCATCCAACGGGATATGTCGAACTTTGCAGCCCATAGCCTGATAGATGCGCGTCAGGCGTAAATAGCCCGGATCCTCAACGGCATACACCTTGTCGGCTCCAAGCAGCTGAACCAACATGGTATCGAGCAGCTGGGCGCCCGCACCGATAACGATGTTGTCGGGATCGACATTCATGCCCCTCGTCCCACGCAGATGGTGAGCGATAGCGCGTCGTAGCCGCGCGGTGCCCTGTGCCGGCGCGGTCGAAAAGATTTCGCGTTCGTCTTCGGATGCCAGCGTCGCCCGCAGTGCGCTTTGCCAAAGCCGCGCCGCCTCCAAAGCGGAAGGAGAGAGCGGGGCGAATTGCTCGGTCCGTCCGTTGACATCATGCGCGCTGGGGCCCACAGAGACGGTATCTCGGTCGATGCTCCCCGCAGCCAAAGGCAAAACCGGTGCATCCGGAAGCTCACAAGCGTAGTAGCCACGCCGCGGCATTGAGCAGATATAGCCCTCAGCAAGTAACTGGCTATATGCATTCTCGATGGTAATGACACTGATACCCAGATGACTGGCAAAGGCGCGCTTAGACGGAAGATGCTCCCCCGCCGCAATGCGTCCAGCTACGATATCATCTCGAATTTGCTGGTAAACATACTCATAGAGCGATGCTCCGCCGCGTTTTTCCAAATTGTAGTCAAGCATGAGCCTATCACCTGACCTTATTAAGTCATTCAATCTGGTATTAGTCTGACCTTGTCATTATCTCGAAATCTGAGTATTTCGCCATACCCAGCTCCCCGATAGGATGTTCCGTCAAGCAATGCACATGCCAACCAAGGGAGCAACCATGGCAGAACAGACCAGCAAGGCCGATCGCGTCAAACTCAATCGCGAGCTCGCGCAGATGCTCAAGGGCGGCGTCATCATGGACGTCACCACGCCCGAGCAGGCACGCATCGCCGAGGAGGCGGGCGCCTGCGCCGTCATGGCACTCGAGCGCATCCCGGCCGACATCCGTGCCGCAGGCGGCGTCTCGCGCATGAGCGACCCCAAGATGATCAAGGGCATCCAAGAGGCCGTCTCCATCCCCGTCATGGCCAAGTGCCGCATCGGTCACATCGTCGAGGCGCAGGTCCTTCAGGCCATCGATATCGACTACATCGATGAGTCCGAGGTTCTCTCCCCCGCCGACGATGTCTACCACATCGACAAAGCCCAGTTTGACGTCCCGTTTGTCTGCGGTGCCCGCGACCTGGGCGAGGCGCTGCGCCGTGTTGCCGAGGGCGCCACGATGATTCGTACCAAGGGCGAGCCGGGCACGGGCGACGTCGTCCAGGCTGTGCGCCACATGCGCAAGATCCAAAAGCAGATCCGCGACGTTGTTGCCCTGCGTAACGACGAGCTCTTTGAGGCAGCCAAGCAGCTGCAGGTTCCGGTCGAGCTGGTGCGCGATGTCCACGCCACGGGTAAGCTTCCCGTCGTGAACTTTGCCGCCGGCGGCGTAGCGACCCCCGCTGACGCCGCGCTGATGATGCAGCTGGGTGCCGAAGGTGTCTTTGTGGGCTCGGGCATCTTTAAGAGCGGCGACCCGGCCAAGCGCGCCGCCGCCATCGTTAAGGCCGTGGCAAACTTCACCGATGCCAAGCTCATCGCCGAGCTTTCGGAGGACCTGGGCGAGGCCATGGTGGGCATCAACGCCGACGAGATCGAGATCATCATGGAGGAGCGCGGACGCTAGTCCGGCAGAAAGGATCGCACATGAGCGATTACGCAGACCAAACGGTCGCCGTGCTGGCGGTCCAAGGCGCTTTTGCCGAGCACGAGGCAAGACTATCCGAGCTGGGCGCACGTTGCATTGAGCTGAGGCAGGCGGCTGATTTGAAGCAGGACTTTGACCGTCTGGTACTTCCCGGCGGTGAGTCTACCGTTCAAGGAAAGCTGCTTGATGAGTTGGGCATGCTCGAGGAGCTTCGCGCCCGTATCGTTGAAGGCATGCCCGTCCTGGGCACCTGCGCCGGCCTGATTCTGCTGGCTCACGACCTTGCCGCCCATGACGATAAGGGCACGCCGCGTTTGGCAACCATGGATGTACTTGTCGAGCGCAATGCCTACGGCAGGCAGCTCGGCAGCTTTCGAACCAAGGGACAGGTAGCCGGCATCGACGGTGAAGTGCCGCTGACGTTTATCCGCGCGCCCCGCATCGTCGAGGTCCACGGCGACGCAAAGGCCTTAGCGAAAGTCGACGGGCGCATCGTCGCCGCCCGCCAGGGCAACCAGCTCGGCGTAACCTTCCACCCCGAACTCGATGAAGACACCCGCCTCCACGAAATGTTCCTACAAATGTAGGCATCGAAATCAACAAACGAAACGAGAGTGGATAATCTCCCACCTTGAGCATGAATATGGGCTCATACCGGGAGATTATCCACTCTCATGCTACGTAGTCGTTGGGGACGTTCTTAAATGACCAGTCAAACAAGAACGTCCCCAACGACTATCTTTTAGCAGGTCTGGATCATGGCAATGTCGATGTTTTGGTACCGACAGCGAGCGCCCACCAGAGCGAACAAATTGACATGAAAAGAGGACGGCATAGACCTTCTGGTCATGCCGTCCTCTTTGAATGACAAGTTGTCGCTCTGGTGGGCGCGCAGCGTCAACTAGTTACGCGGTTCGTAGAACCGCGTAACCCCTAGAAGCGATTGCCGCGGAAGCCGCCACCGTTGCGGCCGCCACGGTCGCCACCGCGACCGCCACGGTCGTTACCACGGTTGCCGCCAAAGCCACCACGGTTGCCGCCGCGGTCGCCATAGCCACCACGGTTGCCGCCAAAGCCGCCGCGACCGCCACGGTCGCCGCCACGGTCACCAAAGCCGCCGCGGCCGCCGCGATCGCCACCGCGACCGCCACGGTCGCCGCCACGGCCACCGCGATCGTCACGGCCGCCGCGAGGACCGCGGTCCTCGTCCAGGCCCATGGCGACGAGCGGAGCGATAACCTTATCGAGAGCGGCCATCAGCTCGGTGGCCTCCTCGTAAGAAAGCTCGGGCAGGAGCCTGTCTCTTATACACATCTGACGCTGCCGACGATCTTACGCG
>URZN01000105.1 GCA_900552345.1 uncultured Collinsella sp.
AAGACGGAAAGCACATTAAGTGCTTTCCTTTGCGTGCGGAACTCGCGACAAACTTCATGCCCTCCGGTCCGCCCCGGGAGCCAGGTTGACTAACTCGGGCCCGGCATTCAGGAAAAGTCAGTGCAGCAAAATGGCGATGCGGATAGCGACATGGGCATGGTTTTCGCCACGCGCACGGGTCCCCCGGGGAGCACCGTGCATTTTTGGGAGTATTCAGCAGACCAGGACGGCTGCATACGCACTGGACATTCCTTATTGGTCCCAAGGACGCCTTCAGCGGGCGATTTTGGTCGGTGGGCAGACCCCGTTGGGGCAAATAGGCGTACTTCGCGCCGTACCGGACCACAAAATGTCATCGAGCTCCGCGATGCTACCCGACTGCAGCGGCGCCGGCGGGGCTTGCGTTGCTGAATACTCCGTTTTTTGCACGGCCCGGGCGGGGGTACATCAGGACCAGAAAGAACATCCCAGCCTTTTTATGCAATCTGCAATGGAAAGTATGCAAAACACCAAGAGACGGCATTGCTGATGTCCAAATTAAATGCGCGGGGCAGCAGCGCCCCCACCCCACGCTCAAATCAAGCAGAGCAGGGACGCTCATAGCGGGTCCCCACCGATATACAAACGCGGCTCGAGCGCCATCCCAAAATAGGCTGCCCGAGCCGCGTTTAACGGTACGGCATGATTATTAGCGCTCGTAAATCAAGTTGCCTGCCAGGTAGGTGGCCTGCACCTTGGTGGCCTGCAGCTCTTGGGGGTCGATGGTGAGCGCGTTTTGGTCCAGGACTACCAGGTCGGCGTATTTGCCGGGCTCTAGGCTGCCGAGGTTTTGCTCGTCACCTGCTGCGTAAGCGCTGCCCAGGGTGTAGTTGCGCAGAGCTGTAGCCGCGTCGACGCGCTCGCTGGGGAGCCAGCCGCCCTCGGGCCAGTGGCTGCGGGGGTCTTGGCGCGTGATGGCCGTGTAGAGCACGTTCATGCTGGTAACGGCCGTGATGGGGCTATCGGTGCCGAAAGCTTGGCGGATGCCGCGTTGCTTATAGGTCGCAAACGGCCACATGATGCGGCTGCGCTCCAGGCCCAGGTCGCGCTCAGGGCCACCCGGGTCGAGCGTGATGTGGCAAGGCTGGCTCGAGGCAATGACGTTGAGCTTGCGCAGACGATCGATGTCCTCGGGCAGCAGATTCTCCAAATGCTCAAGCGTATTATGGCCGTGCGGGGGCAGACCGTAGAGCTCTGCCGCCTCCTCAAAGATATCGAGTGCGGCATGGATGGCACCGTCGCCGATAACGTGGATGCGCACGGTGTGGCCACGCTCGGCTGCCGCTAGAACCAACTTGCGCATGCGCTCGACAGGAACCGTCAGACGACCCTGGTCGCCCGGGAAGCGCGGGTTGGTATAGGGCTCAGTGAGGTATGCGGTATGCTCGCTCGACACGCCGTCGAAGAACTGTTTAAAGCCTGGCGCCGAGAGCAGCGCATTGTTCGCGTAGCGGGTCTGGAGTTCTTCCAAGCGCGATTGGTCATCCAGCAGCGTGGGAAACAGATGGGCGCGGATGCCCAGCTTGCCGGCGGCCTGCAGCTTGTCGTAAACATCGTCGCGAATAAAGTCACAGCCCGGCATGGGCATGAGCGACATATCGCAGATCGAGGTGATGCCCTGCTCGGCCATACGCTTCATCTGGTCGGCGTAAGCGCTCGCGATGCGGTCCTCGCCCAGCCACTCAAGACAGCGCGGCAGCAGCTGCATGGCCGCAGCCTCGTGGGCAATACCCGTAAGCTCATCGTTTGAGTCTTTGTCGTAACTGCCACCCGCCGGAGGCTCACTGTCGCGTGTCACGCCAAGGGCTTCGAGTGCGCGGCTGTTGAGCCACAGGGTATGCCCATCGCCCGAATACATAACACAGGGGCGATCGGGAAAAGCAGCATCGAGCGATGCCTTAGTGGGATGCTCGGGCGGATCCCAGCGGTAATCGCGCCAGCCCTGCGTCACGACCCAGGCGTCGTCGGGCAGGTCCTGGGAAAACTCGAGCGCGTGCTGCACCAGTGCCGCCTCTGACGTGCCCATATCCATGAGCATGTACGGCGAGGAACCGACCGAGGTATGGAAGAAGTGCAGGTGCGCATCATGGAAACCGGGGCAGATGAATTGCTCGCCGTAGTCGACCACCGGCGTGGCAGCAGGGGCGGCGGCAATCACGTCATCGGGCGCACCGACCGCGACGATACGATCTCCCGCGATGGCGATCGCCAACTCGCGGGCGGTATCGATGCCGTCTTGCGCGGTAAAAACGTTCTTGGAGCAGATAATCCGATCGATATGTTGCATGGGCGTCCCCATCTCTGGCAGGAAATTCAACACTCCCGAGTGTACTCCCCCGCCCTTGCAACAAAACCCCAAGCGGCAAACGGCAACTTTACCAGCCCTAGCGGCAGGTGGCATACTGGAGAGAGCCTGTACGATTTTGCGATCAACCCAGCAAGGAGCAAATCGACCATGACGAAGACCAAGGCACAGCAGATTATGGCGGCGACCGAAGTGCGAGCGGCTGACGACGTCACCGCAGCCATCCAAGATATCGCTACCGAGTTTGAACCCTATATCATCAAGCAGCGCCGGCACTTCCATAAGCACCCGGAGCTGAGCCTTGCCGAGGAGCGCACGACTTCCGACATCGCCAACCAGCTCGACGCCATGAATATCCCCTACGAGCGTCCGCTCAAGACGGGCCTGGTGGCGACGCTCCGCGGCACCGCGCCCGATGCCTACCGCGAGGACGGCACGCCGCGCCGCCGTATCCTGCTGCGCGCCGATATCGACGCCCTGCCTGTCACCGAGCAGACCGGCGAGGAGTTCGCCAGCGTCAACGAGGGCTGCATGCACGCCTGCGGTCACGACTGCCATATCGCCATGATGCTCGGCACGCTGCAGATTCTGCGCCACATGACCGATGACATCCACGGCGAGATTCGCATCGTTTTCCAGCCCAGCGAGGAAAACGGCCAGGGCGCCAAACTCATGATCGGCACGGGTGTGCTCGACGGCGTCGACGGCGCCTACGCTGCGCACATCTGGAGCGAGGTCGACGGCGGCACCGTAAGCTGCGAGCCCGGCCCACGCATGGCAAACACCGACTGGTTCCGCATCGACGTCCGCGGCACCTCGTGCCATGGCGCCATGCCCCAGCGCGGCCACGACGCCGTTATGGTTGCGGCAGAGATCGTCAACGCCCTGCAGACCATCGTCTCGCGCGAGATTAGCCCCTACGAACCTGCCGTCATCACCGTCGGCGAGCTGCATGGCGGCACCGCGCGCAACGTTATCGCCGGCACGGCGTACCTCGCCGGCACGGTGCGCACCTATGGCGACAAGACGCATGAGGAGATGCCCGAGCTTATGCGCCGCATCGTGGAGCACACCGCGGCTGCTCTGGGCGCCGAGGCCGAGCTCACCGACTACACCATCGCCAACTACAAGGTCGAAAACGATGCCGCCTCGAGCGAGCGCTGCCGCCAAGCTGTGCTCAAGTGCTTGGGTCCCACGGGCGAGGGCCATTACCGCGGCACGCTTTCGGGCGAGGACTTCTCGGAGTATCTGCGCCGCGTACCGGGCGTGCTCGCCTTTGTTGGCACGCGCAACCCCCAGATTGGCGCCACCTATGCCCAGCACTCCTGCTTCTATAAGATCGACGAGAGCGTGCTCGCCAAGGGCTCCATGGTAGCCGCTCAGTATGCCATCGACTTTTTGGCCGAGCCCACGCAAGAAGAGCTCGACGGCCCCACGATTGCCGCGGTCGCCGAGACCAATCCCGACCTGGCAGCCAAGCTGCGCTCTGCCAAGGCAACTGCCGCCGAGGCCCGCGACGCCGTGCACGACGCCCGCACCGCCCGCCATGCCGCAATCAAGGGCATTCACGATGCCCGTGCCGCCGCTCGCCACGATGAGAAGCACGGCGAGTAGCCGTCACGCCCACCTATAACAACCTGGCTATAGCAAAGCGGGGGCGAACGTTATCTCAACGTTCGCCCCCGCTTATGTGTCGACCGCTTTTCTAGCGCGTCCTCCGTCACGACAAGTAAGAGCGAAGGATGGCGAGCCAGCGTGGGGTTTCGAGGTGAATGATATCGGTGGGGACTCCGGCGGGCGCATGGCCGCCAAAGAGCAGGCCCGCGTCTGCCGGGTTGATAAGGCGCACGATCCATACGGCAACGACCAGCACGCACAGAACAACAACCGCAATGTCGATGCCGCGCTTTAGCTTGCTCGACGTCACCTCCTCGCGCACGAACGCGAGCACAAACGCAATCGGCACCACCCAAAACAGCGGATGGTAGGCAAAGGCCGCCGCAAAATCGAGGCGCAGTGCTGCCAGCCAGGCCCTCGTCATGCCACATCCCGGACAGGGAATGCCCGTCATCAGGCGAAACACGCAGCCAATATCGAGCAGGTAGAGTGCGAACCAGGCGACAAAGAGCACACCGATGCAAGAAAGGGCGCGGCGAATGAGTTCCGCCGCGCCCTTATGTCCCTGGGAGCTGTTCACGCCGCTCTTATCGTTAGGCACGAGCGCCAAGACGGACGTTGTAAGCCGTTGCCATGGCATTGGTATTCTTGATGATGATGTTCATGGCAAAGATGGGGCCAAGGCCGCACAGCAGCGCGCCGACGATCTGCCACATAAGAACGGTGGTACCGTTCTCCTGGAACATCAGGCCATAGCGAGGAGCATTAGCCTGCAGGCGGTTACCGATCTTGTAGTACCAGTAGAGTGCGTAGAAGCCGCAGGTCACGAACGACAGCAGGATATATGCTGCCAGACCCGGCGTGGAATCGCCGTCGTCCTGGCACATGACATTGATGTCGCGGGCGAGGCAATAGAGGAAGTAATATGAATAGATGCCGCAGGTCACGATGGAAAGCAGGAGCCAGCCGATCACGCCACGGTCGGTTTTAATCGGAGTATAGCCCATCGGGGCAGGTGCAGGCTGCTGAGCATACTGCTGCTGACCGGTGTACTGCTGCTGCCCGGCGTACTGCTGCTGAGGCTGAGGCTGAACTGCCTGAACCGGAGTGGGCTGAATCTGCGTGGGCTGCGGAGCAGGCTGGGGCTGAGGTGCAGGCTGCGGCGCGGGCTGCGGAGCAGGAGCAGCGGAAGCGGCACCGACGGCAGAACCGCAGACAGGGCAGAATTTGGCATCATCCGAAATGGGAGAACCACAAGTGGGACAGAACATAAGCCTCTCCTTTTCCTAAGGCGTTGCACGCCTTCAAACCTTACACGTCTATGTTCTCAACAATAGCCGCGACGTTGTTGCGCAACATTGGCCAATTTCCGAGAAATTTTACTGCAACCGTTTTCCCAGGCATTTTCTTGCTTTCGCAGTAGAAAAAGGCGCCCCGGGCTCAGTTGCCCAGGGCGCCTCGACCGACTATTCGGTTTGATTGTTTTCGGCAGCAGGATTATCGCCCGGCTCATCCGCCGGCGTGGCACTGTCTCTTATACACATCTGACGCTGCCGACGATCTTACGC